>DASUQU010000330.1:0-4870 GCA_036280495.1 Thermomicrobiales bacterium
CAGAGCGCTCCGAACGGCTCGCGAGCCGACCGAAGTGGCAGACAATAGAGGCGGCCCGACCCATCGACATAATCCATGTCGACCGCACGGGCCGCCCCGGTCCTCATCACCTCCCGGATCACCTCGTCCCGCCCTCGTTCGTCGACGATATCTTTTGCCTGACCAGCGCGATAGCCAACGGTCGGAGGCTCGGGTGGATCTCCGGAACGTCCCGGGAATCGAATGATGGCGGCGGCTTCGACGTTGAAGAGCGCCACCGCCTGTTCCGCGATCAGGCGGAGCACGTCATCGAGGTCGAGAGTCGAGGCAATGGTGTGCGAAACGCGCTGCATGGTGCCCAATTCGGTGATCTTTCGCTGCAGCCTAGCGTCGGTCCGGCTGTAGAGGCGCGCATTCTCGATGCCGATGGCGAGCTCGCCAGCCACCGTCTGCAGGAAGGCAATCTCATCGTCCGAGAATTCGCGGCGCTGGAGAGTGAAGAGGTTGATGACACCGACCAGGACTTCCGGTTCTGCGCCGCGACGAAGAACCATCGGCACCGAGATTTGTGATGCGTAGACGTCTTCTCCCGTGGCCGGGATCGGCGCGTACGATGGGTGATGGCGGGCGTCTGGCGCCGCGATGACGCGCTGCTCAGCGGCTGCACAACCGGTGATGGTCATTCCCGGATGGAGGGTGAGCACGCCAACTGCCGCAGGGTTGAGACCGACGGCGGCGCGTAGTGCCAGTGTGCCGGTGGTCTCGTCGTAGAGCATAATGCTGCAAGCGTCGGCGCCGGTCGTGTCGGCCAATACGCGGACGGCGGTCTTCAGACGGTCGGAAAGATTGAGATCGGCGGTTGCGGAGCGATTGATACGGTGGAGCGCCGCGAGCCACGGCAACGGGGCGTCGCCGACGTTCGGCTCGGATTCACTGAGGGATTTCTCCGTCTCGTGAAATGACGCGGCCAGGGCCGCGAGTGCGGTTCCCGCGGCGAGCGCAGTCGCAGGATCGCTCCCCTGCCCTCCGGTACGGTCGAAGAAATCTTGTAAGGCGGCGATGGCGGCTGACATCGCCTCTTCGAGGCGAACTCCCGACCGTCCGGCCTCGGCGCCAAACCTGGCCAATCGATCACGGAGCGCTTGTGCGCTTGCGTTGCCGGACGTGGTTCCGCCGGGGTAATCGGCGCGCAGGTCGGCGATCAAGCGATCGCCGAGATCGTGGATGGCAATGGTTTTCACGGGAGATGCCTCGCGGCGTAGAACGGCCGCCCGAGGTGATGCTGGACGGCCGTTCCGCAGGTTCGTTCTCTGTGGCGCCTAGTCGAATGTGACCGCTTCGCTTTCGAGGCGGTTGAGGACCATCAGCCGTGGTTCGGTCATATCCTCGATGGCGTACTTCAGTCCTTCGCGACCGAGTCCAGAAGCCTTCACTCCGCCGTACGGCATGTGATCGATGCGGTATGTCGGCACGTCGTTGATTACAACTCCGCCGACTTCAATGTTTTCGAAGGCGGCGAGGGCCTTTTCCAGCGAGTTCGTGAAGACACCAGCCTGGAGACCGTATTCGGAGTCGTTCAGCTTGCGAATCGCCTCGCCAAACGACTTGACCGGAGCGATCGTCACCAGCGGGGCGAATGCTTCCTTCGAGCAGACGAAGCTGGATGGATCCGCGTTCTCGATGATGGTCGGCTGGAAGAACCCTCGGTCCGCCGAACCACCGGTCAGCACCCGTGCCCCGGCAGCCGCGGCATCGTCGATCCAGGATTGAGTCCGCGTTACAGCCTTCTCGTCGATCATCGGTCCAAGATCGGTGGTGTGATCCAGGGGGTCGCCAAGATGAATCGACTTGACCGCGTCGACTAGCTTCTCTCGAAACTGATCGTAAACCTCTTCGAGGACGAAGACGCGCTGCACGGAGATGCAGACCTGACCGGAGTAGGCAAAGGCGCCAACCCGGATGCGGTTTACGGCGAAATCGAGATCGGCATCCTTGTCGACGATCACGCCAGCGTTACCGCCCAGCTCGAGAACAACTTTCTTCATCCCGGCGCGGCGCTTCATCTCCCAGCCGACGTCGGGCGACCCGGTGAACGAAAGAAGCTTGAAGCGAGGATCCTCGACAAGGGCATCGCCAACTTCCCGGTCCATCGGCATAATGCTGACGGCCCCTTTGGGCACCCCGGCCGCCTCGACAATCTCGGCAAAGAGCAGCATGGTCAGCGGATCGCGGGAAGGCGGCTTGAGCACGATGGTGTTGCCGGAGGCAATCGCCGGCGCAATCTTGTGTAGCGCGAGGTTGAGGGGGAAATTGAACGGCGAAATGCCGGCGATGGGTCCAATCGGAAATCGACGCACGACACCGGCCCGGCCCTTCGAGGTCGGGAGCAGATCGAGCGGGATGACCTCGCCATCCATCCGCTTCGCTTCCTCTGCGGCGGTCTCGAGGGTGAATACACCGCGATCGGTTTCAACCTCCGCGTCCCGGATCGGTTTGCCCGCTTCGGCGGAGATCATCCGCGCGACTTCGTCGCGGTGCTCTTTGAGCCCGGAGGCCATCGCCTTGAGCTGGGCGACTCGCTCGTACGTCGCGGATTTGCGGGTGATCTCGAAAGCCTGTTCCGCGGCGACGATTGCCTGCTCGAGCTGATCTCGGCTGGCCTGGTATGTGACGCCGATGACGTCACCCGAGAAGGGGTTGCGGACGGCCAGAGGCTCCTGTGACGTCTGCCATTCGCCGGCGACGTAGATCGGATAACTCTTGGCGCTAGCGGTGCTGGACTTGTTCTCCTGAACACTGGTTGCCATGTGGGTACCTTTCGCTGCGAGAGGGCGCGAGATCCTGACAGCATGATACGACACGAGGCCTGCTAGCAGGCCCCGTGTCTTTGAGAACTATGGCCGGATCTAGCGCTGAGGGGTTGAATCGACACCTTTCCCGAGTAGTGCCTTGCCGTCTCTGGTGCCTGCCCAGGCATCGGGAGCACCGGCAAACTCCCCGGTGCCAGCTTCCCACCAGTTGGGAAGCTGGGCGCCGATCGCTGCCAGCTCGGTCTTGGTATAGATGAGACCGTCGCGCTCCATGACTGAAAGCTCGTACTCATGACTCATCGTGATGGCATCGACCGGGCAGACCTGCGAGCAGAGACCGCAGAAGAGGCAGCGACCGGAGCGGAGGATAAACTCACCTAGCTCCCGGTCTCCCTCTTCGGAGGGCACCACGTGCATCTCCAGGCAGGACGTCGGGCAGATGCGAGCACAGAGGCCGCACGCGACGCACAACGCTTCACCGGTATCCGGGTCGGCGCGTAGCGATGGTAAGCCCCGGTAGCGCGGCGCCATGTGCCGCTTTTCTTCCGGGTACTCGATGGTCACCTTTGGGCGGAAGAGCCGCTTGAAGGTAACCTGGAACCCTTTGACTTCGTCGAACATATATCTTCTCCAGTCCCGCGCGGCCTAACTGAGTGAGCCGGCAGGAACGAGGCTGGGTTTCAGTCGGGCCACTCCCTCGGCGGATGGCGAGAGAATCGGCGTGCCGCCATCGATGTACGAGGTGACCGGGACGTGGACGCCATTGCGCTCGAGCCGGGCGTAGGTGATTCCCCCATACCCGGGTACGAGCTTGGCAATCTCGTCCGCCACCCGGGCTGGACCGCGGTAGTCCATGCCGTAGCCCATACGACGAGCCATGCGCGAGAAGATCTCGACAGCGTCCTTGGCCTCTCCCATCGGAGGAACGGCGGCGCGCAACCGCTGTGTGGTGCGGTCGAACGATGTGTATGTCCCGTCCTTCTCCATCGACATGGACATGGGCAGAACGACATGCGCCAATTTTCCGAGCGGTGTATTGGCATAGAAGTCGGTGACGACCAAGAACTCGAGCTTCGGCAGAGCGGCCATCAGCGCCGGATCGAGGACATCGAACCGACCGGCAACCGTGTTACCGATGATCATTGCCTTCACCCGTCCGGTTTCGATCGCCCCGGGCAACTCTTCGAGATTCAAACCAGCCGATGTCGGCAGGTGTCGTACCGGGACAAATCCGTTGCCGGTCGTGGCACGATCGCCCCAGTGCGGCATCCAGGCCGCTTCGAACCGGAGTCGTGCCTCGGCGTCCTGAATATTGAATCCGCCTGGTAGTCGGGCAGGATGCGCGCCCATCTCTGTGACGCCCTGATAGTTCGCCGGGCCGCGCGGGCTTGCGACACCCCCTCCGGGGCGACCGAGGTTCCTGGTGATGATGGAAAGGTTGATACAGGCGGCAGCGATTTCGGCCGGATCGCCGTAATGGTCGTGGTCCGATCCGGGGAGCTCATCATGCGCAACCGTCTGATAGATCAGCGATGCCGGGTAGTCGGCATCTGCAAGGGGCCCGGCACCTCCGGTCGCGTAGAGAACCGCGGCCTGACGGATCAGATCACTGGAGACACCGGTAATCGCGGCGACCCTCTCAAGATCGTACAAATCGAGGCTCGCTCGCCACGCGGCGAACCCAGGGTCGCTCTCGGCCTCGGGTCGTGCTAGTCCTGCCTCGACAATCGCCCTCGCAATGCCGTTGAGAAGGACAGCCGTCGTTCCCGGATTCGGCTTCAGGTAGATCGGTGATCGCCAGCCGAGCGGGTAGTCGTCGTGGCTGATAACCACGTACTTGGCTTCTCGGTAGATCTGCGAATGGTAGAACCAATACGAAGCGACTGGCGCGGCCTTGCCGATGTTCGGTCCGACCACGAAACCTGCCTTGACATCAGAAAAGAGCTCTTGCATGTCGTTTGTGTTGGAAACGTCGGCGCCAAGCGCAGTCCGAGTGGCTCGGCCCACCGCCGCCTGGGCAGGGCCGAGGAAGCGGTCGACGTGAGGACTGGCCATGACGGCGCGAGCGAAGAGTTGCGCCA
>DASUQU010000331.1:0-4193 GCA_036280495.1 Thermomicrobiales bacterium
GGAGGGTAGGAATGACAAGCTATTCCAGATGTCGGCGAAACGAGCGGCATGATGCATCATGCGATGGCCCAGGGCGGCCACCAGGATCGGGGGCCGCGGTGTCTGGACCGGACGATGTTTCGCGGCGCCCTCGACCTGGTAGTACCGCCCCTGGTAGGTGGTCACCTCCTCGGAGAACAGACGGCTGATTAGTTCGACATACTCGCCGAAGCGATCGACGCGCTCCTTCGGCTCCCAGTTCGATACGCCGATCATGGTGCTCGATGGATCGATGGCGAGACCCGTGCCGAGACCGAGCTCGATTCGGCCACCAGAGATGTGATCGAGCGTAAAGACCTGGCGGGCAAGCATCGCCGGATTACGCAACGGGATCTGCGTGACGACAGTTGAAAGTCGGATGGTGCGTGTCGTCTCCGCCAGCGCCGGGAGTGCGGTCCAGGTTTCCAACCAGGGGACGGTGGGATTGGTCCAGTCGACGACGTGGTCAGCCAGCGCGGCAACGTCGACTCCGAGCTCCTCCAACCAGAGGACCCGGGCCTTCAACTCGGCCCAGTCGACGTTCGGCAAGAGCAGCACATGGAACCGCAGGGGATAGGGCATCGAGGGTCAGAGTGATCCGGTGATTGGGTGACAGGGTGTTTCGGCAAACGAGAGCAAATTTCCCATCACCCCATCGCCCCGAGCGAAGCGAGTAATCACCCGATTACGCTCATTCACTGGTTCAGAGTCAATCCGCGCAGCAATGCCTCCCGAAGTTCGACCTGGTCGTTGTACTCGGCTGTCGGCACGTTCTGGACGATGGCCAGGACTGCCTCATTCGGTATCAACGGAACGCAACCGACAAAGAGCGTGTAAGGCTCGACGCGATCGGCGAAGGTGTAGTCGTGACCGTAGACGGCGTACGCGCCGGTCGCCGCCGTGCCACCTTCCAGAGGGTTCCCTTCCTCGTCCGTCGCCAGGCCCAAATTGCTCACGTTCGGATCGGCCGTGAGCTGGGCGACGAAGTCATCGACACACGCCTGGGGATCGCCGCCGAATTCCCGCGCACCGGTGAAGGTGATGTAGCTGGTGCCATTGAACAGCACCAGGCGGTCGCGGCCATTGGCCGAGAGGTTCTCCGACTCCTCCCACGTCGGCCCATACCCAATCGTGTAGCCATAGGTCGGGCTGGTATACGTCGTGCTGGGCGGGGGTGCGGGCTGGTCCGCCGCCGCCTCGGTAGCGGCTGAGGAGGCCGCAATGGCGATCGACACCTGCGTGCCACCGTCGGCGGTTGGCCGGAGAGAGGTGAATCCACTGTAGCCGGAGCCGTTCTGCTCGACCGCTCGCAGCGTCAGTCCCTCACTTTCAGTCCAGGGATCACCCGGTCTGCTGCCGATGTCCGAGCAAGCGATATAGGTCTGCTTGTTCTGAGCGCTCTCATGGACGTGAACCGAGAACGGCTCGCCGAACAACCCGCTCAGCGGGGTTTGCGTCGTCCCGGTAATAAGCTCGATCGCGCCGACCCCGGCGTCCTCGCCCTCGTCGAGGCGGAACGTTTCGATGTCGGGGAAGGAATAGACGACGATACCCAATTCCTCACAGGTGCCAGCATGGATGTGAGCGAGGCGCGATTGCTCGACCGGATCGAGATTACGCGCCGGTCCTGCCGTATCGGAGCCGGCTGCCGGTTCGCTGCTCGAGGACTCGGCAACGGCGGGTGTCGCCTCGTCGAGGGCGTCGGCCTGCTGATCTGATTCAGTGACGACGACTTCCCCCTGCATCTCTGGGTGAAACCCGCAGTGGTAGGTGAAGGATCCGGGCTGGTCGAACGTTTGGCTGAATTGCTCGCCCGGATCGAGACGGCCGGAATCGAACGATCCGTCGTCAGCGGTCACCGTGTGGGGCCGGCTCCCGTTATTGGTCCAGGTAACGGTGGCGCCGGCGGGGACCGACACTGTCCCAGGCTCGAAGGAGAAATCGACGACGGAGATATCGAAGGCGGTGTCCTGGTGGGCGGTAATCTGATCGACCCGTGACAGGAATCCAACGGTCGCCACGAAAACGGCGAGCGTCACGATCAGAATCGTTACCGGCCAACGTGACGGTGAACGCATGGGTCACGCTCCTCTCGAGTATTGACACATTTTCGCACCTGGCCGAGAAGTCGCAATGGGCATGTCGGCCAGGAAATCATCAACATGATGGCGTGAGACGGGGTGAAGAGGTTGGTGTGAGGGCAAGAGTTCAGATCGGGATTCTTATCCGTGCATTGCCCAGCGATAGACGATACGATCGAACCGTTGCCCGCGATAGCGAAGCGGGCCGCATGACCCCGGTGGAGTCGTGAATGACCAGCGAACGGGTAAAAATCATCGTCTGGGACAGCATCGGCAATACCTTGCTAGGTGTACGCCCGTGGACGAGCTGGGATGCCCCCGTCAGGGAGACCCTGCTGCAGGAGAACCCGGACGCCGAAACGATCGCGCTGCCACTGCGGGAGATTCTCGCCGGTTACGACGTCGACCTGACCTGGTTCAACAGCGCCGATGTCCCCTACGCTCCGTTCGGACAGCTTTACGCCGACTACGAGGGGAGTCTCCGCTTTACGCGCTCCGTGGACGAGATCATGGGCGTGATCGAAGACGCGGACTTCCTCGTCGTGCATAAGGAGCGACTGCCGGCCGAGGCGCTCGAGCGGGCGAAAAAGCTGCGACTCGTTCAGCATCTCGGGCAGGATTATCGGGGCGTCCCGCTGGATGCCGCTCGCGCCCGCGGCGTCCCGGTTGCCGCCACCCCGCTGATCAACTACATCACCGTCGCAGAGCAAGTCTGGGCCTACATCCTCAACTGGACCAAACGCCTGCCGTCTCTACGCACCCACATGACTAGTCGGGCCTACGTCGATTCCTGGCACAGCTTCCCGGATACCAAGTACCTCGGCGACCTGACTCTCGGTCTGCTTGGAATGGGCGAAATCGCCCGTCCGGTGGCTCGGGCAGCACACGCCTTTGGGATGCCGGTTCGCTATTGGGACATCGAGCGGTTTCCGGAGCTGGAGACGGCCTACAGCATGCGATTCACGGAGTGGGAGGAGCTCTTCGCGACAGCCGACGTCCTTTCCGTCCAGCTGGCGCTGAAGCCGGAGACGGAGGGGATCATCGGAGCCCGCGAGCTCGGGCTGATGAAGCCAACTGCCCTGTTCATCAACACCGCCCGTGGCAAGCTGGTCGATCAAGCGGCCCTGACGGACGCGCTGGTGGCCCGGCGGATCGGCGCCGTCGCACTCGATGTCTTTGCCGAGGAGCCACTGCCGGTCGACGATCCACTGCTCACGCTGCATGACCGCGCGGAAGCCGGTGAGCGCGTGACGCTGACGCCGCACAACGCCTGGCAGAGCCCGTGGACCTGGGTGCGTGACTCCCAGGAGCTCTGGCGGAACGTGCGCCGCTCGCTGCGTGGCGAACCGATCCACCACCTTGTCTAGCGTAACCGGCGAGGCAACGCCAAGCGGGAGGATTTCAGCATGGGTGACATTCGGTTCGGCGTCTGCCTACCGATCTTCGCCTGTCCCGGTATCCAACTCTTTCGCACCCCGGGGTCGGCCGAAGTCGATCCCTCCATCGTTCTACCCTGGGGGCAGCGCGCCGAGGCCCTGGGCTACGACTCCCTCTGGGTGGCTGACCACCTGATGCTCGGTAAGGACGAGGCGATCCTCGAAGGGTGGACGGTGCTCTCGGCGCTTGCCGGCGCCACCACCCGGACCAAGCTCGGGATGATCCATATGGCGCACTATTTCCGGCACCCGGCGCTGACCGCCAAGATGGCCGCCACTCTCGACCAGATCTCGGGTGGTCGCCTCATCCATTTTCTCGACTGCGGCTACCAGCGGCGCGAGTACGTCAACTATGGGTTGCCGTGGCGCGAGGAGATGGAAGATCGCATCGTCGATCTTGTCGAAGCCACCGAGCTGATCCTGCGACTCTGGTCCAGCGACGGACCCGCGACATTTGAGGGCCGCACCTGGGACGTTACCGACGCCATTTGCACGCCGAAACCACTGCAGCGGCCCCACCCGCCTTTGTGGTTCGGTGAGGCAGCACCGGGCGGACTGGCCGCTTGCGCACGCTTCGGCCAGGGGTGGAACACGACCCCGGTGCCTCTGCCGGAGCTGCGCCGGCGCATCGATTTATTGCGGCAGGCGTGTCAGGCGG
>DASUQU010000332.1:0-2197 GCA_036280495.1 Thermomicrobiales bacterium
GATGCCGACGTCGACCGGGCCGCTGGCGTCGATGTGATGGATGCCAACAGCCTGCTCTTCCTGGCTTCGTTGTCGGCGTTCGGTCACCCGGTCGGCACTGGTGAAATACTGCCGGGCCGCGAAGTAGAGGAGATTCTCCCAATTCGAGCGGCTCGTCCCCGCTTCCAGCTGCGCCAGTTCTTCCTGCAGCTCCACTGTCCCGTTAGCACGAATGAAAGCGGTGAGATCATCCTTTCGCCGCCGGGCCGTCCCGGAAAGCACATTCACGATGGAGTGGGTGTTCGAGGAGACGAAGTAGACCGGCCGTTCCGCTGCGCCAAGCCCGTGCAACACACGCTCCGCTGGAAGCCACCATTGATGGGTCGCCCTGGCGTTGCCGAGATGGCTGCCACCGATCATCTGGACCGTGTACCGTTTGCGACTTTGCGCCATGAGGTCGAGGTTCCGCCAGAGTGCGGCTCCCCAGACGCTCCGCAGGCGCTGCCAATCGGCTGGTTGCAGGCGGAGCCGCTCGCCGGCCGACGCAATCTCGACGTCTTCGAGATGCTGACCCTTCGCGCCTCGCGCAATGAGCGCGCGCAAGTCGGGATCACCGGCGACTATGCCGTGCATCTTGTTCCACTCGATCTGATAGGCCACGATCGAGGGGATGAGGTCGTCGAGGTCTGAAGCCGAGGCGATAGTGGCCGCCAGGGTCCGCTGTCCGTCATACCGCCAGCGGCGACGGCGCCCGGGGGCCGAGACGATCTCCCATGTTTCCATGCCGGAGTAACCAGCGCGGCGAAAGCCACGGCCCGACTGGCCGAGCACGATGTCGGTGATATCCACGATGCAATCCGGCAACCGCTGCGCCGAATACATGAAGGCATTGAGATCAGGTTCAGGCTCGGCAGCGCCAGCGTGGAGTGAAGAGGCCGCGGTGAGGTGAGCCGGGATCAAGCTCGAGACCGGAATGGCGCCCGAGCTCTGGAGAAGCGTCGTGTAGGTCCGGACGTAGAGATCGACTTCTCGTTTGCCGGGAATCCGGTGCAATGTCTCGATTCCGGGCCGTGCTTGGCGCTCGCCCGGAAACAGCTCGTCCTGCTCGGATTCGAGGTCGAGACTTTGTGTCATCGCGTGGAGGAGAATTCCTCACATTGAAGTCAAGCGGTTAGGCAGATTGCGGTTCAAGTATAGACCAGGCCAGATTCGGTTCCTGTTCTCGAATCACAAACCGGCTAGATCAACTGACGCCACACCAGTTCGCGATAAAGACGGCGGTCGTGATGACAGCAATGAGCAGGTCTTCCACGGGGATCGACTCGTCGGGAGCATGCGCGAGCCGGACATCGCCAGCGCCGAACATGACACACGGCACCCCGCCGGTGATGACGAAGTGGCGCATATCCGCGCCGTACGTGACCCCTTCTATCCGAGCTGGCGTCGAGCTCGTGATCTCCCAGGCTTGGCGCAGCGTCTCGACCAGTGGCGAGTCAGCGTCGACGCCCGCAGGCGAGAACTGACCGTCGAGCCAGGTCACTTGCGGTGGGTGCTCGCGCAACCAGGGATCTGCTTCCGCAAGCCTCTCGATCTCAGCCGCAAACT
The DNA here is from genome assembly GCA_036280495.1 of Thermomicrobiales bacterium. Lineage (GTDB taxonomy): Bacteria > Chloroflexota > Chloroflexia > Thermomicrobiales > UBA6265 > JACCXM01. The sequence continues at coordinate 1,585 of DASUQU010000332.1, forward strand.
CTGTCTTGAACGCCGACAGGGCTTCGCCAGGGACGAGTCCAGCGCGGCCCTCCGCGACAAAGAATTCAGGCACAGAAGACGCCCAGGAGCCGCCTCGAACGACGCCGATGTTTATCGGCGCCTTGATCCGCTTTCCGGCGTACAACGGATGCGTAATCTCGACGTTCCGGCGGTCCTCGAATGCGAGCAAACCTTGATGGAGATAGGCGAACTTCTCGACAGCGCTGACCCCTTGATCGCGGACACAGGCATGCGCCGAGAGTCCCGGCACCTGAAGCCGGAACATCAGCGCCCCGCCCTGCGCCGTTACGATTGCCAGATTGGTCGGCTCCGAAATGACCGCGCCGTCGGCAACGTAGCCCCGCAACACGGCGGCCAGGGCGCCGGCGCCGCCATCCTCCTCCGAGACCGTGCTCTCGACAATGACGTCGCCGGCGGGAGCGAACCCCGCTAGCTGCAGTGCCCTTGCGGCGAACAGATTGGCGACGATGCCACCCTTCATGTCGCAGGCGCCCCGCCCATAGAGGCGTCCATCAACGACCTCTCCACTGAGTGGTGCGTAGCTCCACGCCGCGAGATCGCCGACTTCGACCGTGTCGATGTGCCCATTTAG
>DASUQU010000333.1:0-3199 GCA_036280495.1 Thermomicrobiales bacterium
GAGGACCGCACGGTGACGCTGGCGCGTGCCGCCGGCACCCTCAGCTTCCCGGCCAACTTCACCCTCATCGCCGCCATGAACCCGTGTCCCTGTGGCTACTTTGGCGACCCGCGGCGCGCCTGCTCCTGCGCCCCAGGAGCCATCGGCCGCCATCAGAAGCGAATCAGCGGGCCGCTGCTGGACCGCATCGACATCCATCTCGATGTGCCGCGTATCCCTCACGAGCAGCTGTCGGATCGCCGCCCGGGTGAGCCCTCCGCGGCCATCCAGGAGTGCGTCGAACGCGCCCGCGAGATCCAGGCGACCCGGTTCGCCGGCACCGCGCTCCTGACCAACGCCGACATGGGTCCCAAAGAGCTGCGCCAGCACGCCGCGCTCGACGATACCGCCGAGACGCTACTGGGGTCGGCCGTGCGCCAGATGGGGCTTTCGGCCCGCGCCTACCACCGGGTGTTGAAGCTGGCCCGAACCATCGCCGACCTGGCCGCCGAGGAGTCCATCACCACCGCCCATGTCGCCGAGGCCCTCCAATACCGGCCCCGCGTGGCCGAGGGTTAGGACCTACGGCTCGAAACGCGGATCTTGATTGAGGCGTTGCAGAGGCGAGTGAACAGGCGCGGCTAGCGTTTTCGGTCCGTTCGGGATGGCGGACCGGCGAGGTGGGCGGCGGGATCAGGGATGGGTCCGCCGCCAGATCGAGAACCGGACGCGGGCCGTCGCCGTACGCTTGACCGGAGGGAAGAATCCATGCGCCTCATCACCAGTTGCGCCATGGCCCGGCGCACGTGCGCCGGCATGCTGGCAATCTCGCTTTGCCTCGGCCCCATCATCGACGGAGCACGAGCGCAAGAGCTACCGACAGGTGGCTCATCGACCATTACCTCGTCCGGGGAGCCGGTCCTGTTGCGCGAGCAGCCTGGTTACGACGCGGCGGCCCTGGCGACGCTCGGTGACGGGAACCCGCTCGACATTGCCGGCGAACCGGTGACGGCCAGCGACGGCACGACATGGCTCCCGGTGGTCGCGGGTGGGCAAATCGGCTACGTTCCAACTGGGTTCGTCCGGACCAACGCCATGGAGCCGGAATTCGCCATTGCCCAGGAAGCCGCGCCCGAGGCTCTAGCAGAGACCGCAGATCGTCCGGTACTGGCTGATCCGGTGGCCGCTCCATCGCTGGAATCCTCCGGCGCGACCACGACCGAGGCGAATCTCCGCTCCGGTCCTGGCCTCGACACCGCGGTCCTGACGATTCTTCCTCCCGGCGCGCCGCTGTCTATTGACGGCCAGGCCGAAAATGGTTTCGTCCCCGTGACCAGCAACGGCGTCTCCGGTTGGGTCTCCACTGAGCTGCTCGGAGGCGATGGCGCGGTCGCGGCGCAACCTGCCGCAGCAGAGGCGAACGCGCCAACTGGTGACGTACCAACACCGATCCCGACCACCACGCCCCCAGCGGCGACCCGCGACCCGGAGGCGAAAGCGGACAGGGGTGAGAGCACCGGGATTGCCTGGCCGATCGCGGGCAGTGAGTGGAAGGTGGTGCAGGGATACAACACCGGCACCCATACGAACCGAAGCGACTTTGCCCAATACAAGTACTCGCTCGACTGGGCCAGGGTCGATGGTGATACCGCCGGGCAACCGGTCTTCGCCCCGGTTTCGGGAACGGTGCAGTGGGTCGATCGCGGCAGCGGCGGCATGCTGGTCGACGCCGGAAACGGCTACGGAGTCGCCGTCTTCCATGTGACGCTCGACGGCGATCTGAGCTCCGGCGACACGGTTGCCCAGGGGCAGCGCATCGGGACCATCTCGGGTCCCGGAGGAGACGGGTACATGTCGATGGCGCACATCGACATTACCGTCTGGCGACTATCCGGCCGCGGTCACGAGTCGGTCCCGTTCGTCGGACCAAACGCGATCGCGGGACAAGAGTTTCCGGATACCGGTGGCGCCAATCAGCATATCGGTGCCACGGTCACGCCGTAATTTGCGAGGTCACCGCAGCCTGGGACTCGATGTCAGTGAGGAAGTCGTCGAGCACCTTCATGTAGCGCTCCGGCTCCTCCGCATGAGCCATGTGCGAGCTTTCTTCGAAGATGACCCACCGCGAGCCCGGAATGCCATCATGAACGGTCTTGGCGATCAGCGGTGTCGCTTCGTCATGGCGGCCTGAGGTCACAAGCGTCGGAACCCGGATTTCACCCAGGCGGTGAATGATGTCCCAATTCTTGAGCGTGCCGAGCACGTGGAACTCATTCGGCCCGTTCATGGTGTGATAGACCTCCGGGTTGCGATCGATCGCGGCGAAGGTGCGGAGCACATACTCCGGTTGCGGGCTGACGCGGCAGACGTGTCTCGCGTAAAAGATATCGGTGGCTGCCCTGTACTCGGGGCTATCGACTGTCCCTACCTCCTCATGGTGAAGCAGGGTCTGCTGCACGTCAGGCGGAAGATCCGCACGCAACCGGTTGGCTTCCTCGACCCACTGGATCATGCTGGCCGGTGAGCTCGCGACGACCAGACTCTCCAGCCCCCGCGGCTGAGTCAAGGCATATTCCATCGCCAGCATCCCGCCCCATGACTGTCCCAGGAGGTGGATGCGGTCGAGTCCGAGGGCCTCGCGCACGGCGTTCAGCTCGTGGATGTAGAGCTGGACTGTCCACAACTCCGGCTTCGATTCCGGAATGGATGAGCGGCCACAACCGAGCTGATCGTAGAAGATGACCCGACGCCCCGTCTCCGCCATTGCCTGCAGCGATTCCAGGTAGTCGTGGGCGGCACCAGGGCCGCCGTGCAAGCAGACAAGCGGGAACTTCCCGGGTGCTTCACCGTCTCCAGACGCGGTACCAAGTTTCGTACCCGTGGAACGGCACCGTTCCTTCCCGCACTGGGTACGTCGCGGCCATCCAATATTCCTCCTTAGATCACCAGAAGCATTGTCGACCGCCGGATTTTCTCACACCCAAACCCGGCGACTGGACTCTGGCGAGGGCAGCAGATTCATCGGGTATTGACAGCATGTGAATTGATGCTAGGCTCATACGCATTCTTGGGAGCGCTCCCACAATTGGTCGCAGGCTCTACCCGGCTCGCACGCGCTTGCACTCCATTCGGAGAAGGCCGTGACTCTCGAGAAGATCGCGCGCATCGCCGGTGTCTCTCGCTCCACCGTCTCGCGCGTCGTCAATGGCGATCGCCGCGT
>DASUQU010000334.1:0-3521 GCA_036280495.1 Thermomicrobiales bacterium
GTTTCATTGGAACCGCTGACCATCACATTCTCCGGCCTCGATTGGGACCGGATGCTGTCGCTGTTCGGCAAAGTCGACGTGGTCACGCCTGATTGGCCAACGGCGACTCGCCAGGCTGGCGATGACGACCCCAGGCGAGTCATCGAGTATTGGTCCAGGCTCGGTTCGGGGATGATCGCGGTGCGTCACGGCGCGCGTGGCTCCTACGTCTGGAGCCGGGACGGCGACGAGGCCTGGCACATCCCCGCGGTACCGACGACAGTCGTCGATCCTACGGGCGCCGGCAACGCCTACGGCGGCGGGCTCTGTGTCGGCTGGACAGCAACCGGAGATGCGCGCCAGGCCGGCTGCTACGGAGCGATCTCGGCCGCGATGCTCGTGCGGCAGGTGGGGCTGCCGCCAATGTCGGCCGAGCTGCAGGACGAGGCGAAAGGTCTAGTTGAGCAGGCGATGGCGGCGACGCGCCGCCTATAGGGTGATGGGTATCGCTCGCTCGTGACTCTCTTCCCATCCGCACCACTCCGCCATCGCTAGTGCCAGAGCGAGCGTCGCCTGCTGCAGATCACGCTCCGTGACATGCTCGTCGGGTTGATGAGCGATGCTTGGGACACCCGGGCCGAAGTTGACGGTCGGGATCCCGGCGTTGACGAGCAGCCCCATGTCGGTGTGGCTCGACATTCCCTCCACCCTGCTCTCGGCGCCGGCCAGGCGGGCCGCGGCGTGGAGCGTCTGTGTCAACGGGTGGTCGCCGGGGGTTTCGGCGCAATCGGCGTCGATCAGCCACTCGATCCGCGGTGGGTGCTCCTGCAGCCATTCGTCCTGGCCTGCGACATCCGCGAAGAAGTGCTCCAACTCTGTCTTCACGTGCCCGCCCAGCCCCCGCTCGTCGCGTTCCGCCGGAAGGTACTGGGCATCGAAGGTAATGCGCATCCCGCTAGCGTAGGCGGTCGGGTATTCCCCGGCATCCAGCATTGACACCTTGACCTGGCAAGGGAGCGGGAGCAGCGGATGCCGCTTCGACGGGCTGGCGGCCCAGCGCGCGTTGAGCCGATCCACGGCGTCGAGGACCGCGCGGCCAAGGGCGATAGCGTCGACGGCGCCACCCTCCCGCCAGTGCGGCTGCGGCATCTCGATGTGTCCCGCGCGGCCGGGAATGGTCAACCTGCCCCAGACGATGCCCCGGCAGAGGGGAGCGACGTGCAGATCGGTCGGCTCGGGGATGATCGCGCCGTCGGCTCGGTAGCCACGGTCAACCAGCGCCAGCGTACCCATGCCACCCGCCTCCTCGTCGACGACCGAGGCGAAGATGACATCGCCACGGAGCCCCACCCCGGCGGCCCGTAACACCTCCAGCGCCGCGACGGCGGCAGTCAGGCCGGCCTTCATATCGGCCGTGCCCCGGCCGTAAACGACGCCATCCCGTCGGTCCGCGCCGAAGGGATTGACCGTCCACCCCGCCCCCGCACTCACGACGTCGACATGCCCGAGAAGCAGAAGGGAGCGACCGCCGCCGCTTCCGGTCAGGGTCGCCACCAGGTTCGGGCGACCGCCGAAATCACGATTGGGGTAGTAGCCGGGACCACCGGTATACCCGGCCAGGTCCCCGGCGTCGGGTTCCCAGCGGTCGAGCTGTGCGCCGAGGCGCACGAGTCGATCGGCGAGGATGTCCTGGACATCGCCTTCGCGGGAAGGTCCGTGCGTGCCGGTGAAGTACGGGTTCACGCTAGGAACCCGGACAAGCTCCTGTAGCAAAGCAACCGTTTCCTCGTGCCGCTGCCTCGCAGCAGCCGAGATCGAGTCGAGCAGTCGCGGTGTCGAGGAATCCGGCAGCGCAGTGCCGTCACTTGCCCTCTCGCCGTCTTGCCGTCTTGCCGACTCCCCAGCCATCTCAGTCCCCTCCGGCGAAGACCCGTCGCGGGTTGTCGATCAGCAGCGTCTCGATGTCTTGCTCTGTGAAGCCGTGGCGACGCAATCGGGGCACGAAGTGGTCGAGAATGTGGGAGTAGCCGGCGCCGCCATAGCGCACAAGCTGGATTTTGATGAAGACGTCCTGCGAGATGAGGACGCTTCCGAGCAGCCCGGCGTCCCGGAGACGCACCAGCGCCCGCGCGTTCTCCTCGTCGGACGGTGATTGCGCCTGCTGATCGGCGTAGAAGTAGTCCATGCCGATCATGTCGTACTCCAGCCATGCCCCCCGCTCGGCAAGCCGTGCTTGGTAGTCGAAGTCGTGCCCGCTCGGATTCATATGGCAGAGCACCGTCCGCCGCAGGTCACCGCCTTCCTCGCCGACGACGTCGAGGACGCGGTCGCCATGGCGCTCCCACCCCGGCAAGTGGACTTCGAGCGGCACGTCGGTGGCGTACTGGGCACGAGCCGCCCCCCGCAGCACCTTCTCTTCTTCGGAGGTGAAATCTTTCGAGATCCCGATTTCACCGATAATCCCGGCACGGACGCCATCGACGCCATCGACCACGTCCCGAGTGGTCTCCTCGGCGACCGCTTCGAGGCTCATCTCTCTCACGTGGGGCGGATGCGCGGGGTGGAGGTAATAGCCCGTGCCCATGACCACCTGCAGACCCGTGGCCCGGGCGATCCGCTGCAGCGCGAGCGGGTCACGGCCAATCCCGCGGCAGGTCGGATCGACCACAGTGTCTCCACCGGCGAGCCGAAAGCGCCGCACTTCCTCGATGGCGGTCGCTTCGTCGAAGAGCTCACAGTTGTCCCGGCTCATGAATGGATCGTTGCGCAGCAGCCCCAGCACCTCGATCGACACCGGTTGGTAGGCCACCGGGCGCAAGGACGCCGCCTCGGGCTCGCGGAACCATGGAGTGGCATCGAGCAAGAGGTGTTCATGCATGAGCGTGACGCCAAGCTGCTCAGGGCTGATTGGACCCAGAACGGTGTTGACGGTGGTCATCGTGGATCACCTTTCAATCCATGACACTCTTTCCCGACAGTGGAGCCAGGTCCGGCGCGCTAATCCAGCGGCGCAGGGTCTGACCGCCGTCGATCAGCAACGCCGCGCCGGTGATGTGTCGCGCCTGGTCGGAGGCGAGGAACGCGACCGCGGCGGCGACATCCTCCGGCTGTCCAACTCGACCTAGCGGAATCCGATCAGCGAATTCGGCAAAGAAGGTCGCCTCATCCCCTCGCTCCTGCTGGCGAAAGCTCAGTCGTGTCTGGATGATCCCGGGGCAGATCGTATTGGCTCGAATGCCATAGGGAGCAACTTGGAGGGCCAATGATTTGGTGAGCGCCTCTACCGCAGCCTTGCTGGCCATGTAGGCGGCGCCGCCAGTGATCGTGTCGTGGCGACCGGTCGACGAGCCCATGTTGACGATCGAGCCGCCGCCGGCGCGGATCAGTGCCGGGACACCGTACTTACAGGCAAGGAAGACGCCGCGGAGATTGATGGCGAGTACCTCGTCCCAATGGTCGGCCGGCGTGTCGACGAGCGACAAATCTCGACTACCCACTCCGGCGTTGTTGAAGAGCACGTCGATCGGCCCGAAGTGCGCCTC
>DASUQU010000335.1:0-2368 GCA_036280495.1 Thermomicrobiales bacterium
TCACGAGGCGGTTGAGGTTCCTGGTTGCCATCCGCCCCGGGCTCATGTCGCCATCGCTCGCGGCGCGCATGGCGGCGACCTTCGACCGGCTCAGCGATGGTCGCCTCCTGATAAACGTCGTCACAGGCGGCGATCCGGTGGAGCTGGCAGGTGATGGCCTGCATGTCTCTCACGACGAGCGCTACGACATCACCGATGAGTTCCTCACCGTCTGGCGCAAGGAGTTGGCCGGCGAGACGGTCGATCTCGAGGGGAAGCACATCGATATCCGGGGCGGCAAGCTACTCATCCCCGGAGTGCAGCCGCCGCACCCGCCGCTCTACTTTGGCGGCTCCTCCCCAGCGGCGCAGCGAGTTGCCGCTAAACACGTCGATCTCTATCTCACCTGGGGCGAGCCGCCGGATCAGGTCGCCGAAAAGATCGCCTCGGTGCGCCGGCTGGCGGAAGCAGAAAGCCGTCAGATCCGTTTCGGCATCCGCCTGCACGTCATCGTCCGGGAATCCGAGGAGGAAGCCTGGCGTGACGCGGAGTCGCTCATCAGCCGCGTCGACGACGCCACGATTGCCCGCGCGCAGCAGATCTTCGCCCGCATGGACTCACATGGCCAATCGCGCATGAAAGCGCTCCACAACGGTTCGCGGGAGAGCCTGGAGATCAGCCCGAATCTCTGGGCCGGTGTGGGATTGGTGCGCGGCGGGGCCGGGACGGCGCTGGTCGGTGACGCCGACACGGTCGCGGAACGGATGCGGGAATACGAAGAGCTGGGGATCGACACCTTCATCTTCAGCGGCTACCCGCACCTGGAAGAAGCCTACCGCTTCGCCGAGCTGATGTTCCCCAAACTCGGGGTGCAACCGCAGCCGGTCATCTCCGGTCCCAGCGCCGCGCCGTTCGGGCAATTAGGCGGCGAGATCATCGCCAGCGCCGAGCGCCCGCGGTTCGAGACGCGCCGTGAGCGGGTGGCGGGGTAGCGGTATGACGACAGCGACTTTGAAGCAGACCGCGCTACGTCAATTCGTTCCCTGGGTTGTGCCGGCGCTGATCCTGATCGTCTGGCAAGGGTTGTCGATGGCCAGCCTCATCTCGGCCCGGGTGCTGCCGGCGCCAACTGAGGTGGCCCGGGCGGGATTCGCCTTGTTCACGGAGGGCACGCTCCTCCGGGACGTGGCGACGAGCGCCCGGCGCGCCGGTCTTGGCTTCTTGATCGGCGGGTCGCTCGGTTTTGCCCTCGGCCTGGTCAACGGGTTCTTCCCCTGGAGTGCCCGCCTGTTGGACAGCAGCGTACAGATGGCGCGCAACATCCCGCACCTGGCGCTGATCCCGCTGGTCATCCTCTGGTTCGGCATCGGCGAGACGGCACGGCTCTTTCTGGTGGCGATCGGGGTGGCCTTCCCGATCTACATCAACACCTTTCACGGGGTGCGAAATGTCGATGCCGGGCTGATCGAGATGAGCAAGACGTACGGGCTCAGCACCTGGCAGCTCTTCCGGCAGGTGATCCTGCCGGGCGCGCTCCCGTCGATCCTGGTTGGGGTGCGTTACGCCCTCGGCATCATGTGGCTGACGCTGATCGTCGCCGAGACGATCGCGGCCACCTCCGGCATTGGCTACGTCACCATGAATGCGCGTGAGTTCCTGCAGACCGACGTGCTCGTCCTGGGCATCCTCCTCTACGCGCTCCTCGGTAAAGCCGCCGACCTGGCCGCACGGGGACTCGAACGGCAGCTTCTCGCCTGGCATCCCAGCTATGCCCAGGCGTGAGCTCTGGATCGGTGGATGCGGCGGGATAGCCCTCGCCCCCGCCCTCCCGACGACTGGACTCGACACGGAGGAAACGATTCCCATGCTGACCACGGCGAGCGGTGTCGCCATCGAAGCGACCACGCTGTACAAGGCATTCACGACGCGTCAGGTGCTCCTGGGCGTCGACGTGACGATTGCGCCAGGAGAGTTCGTCGCGATCGTCGGTCAGAGTGGTTGCGGCAAGAGCACGCTGCTGCGGCTGATGGCCGGGCTCGATACCCCGAGCAGCGGAGTGGTGACGCTCGCCGGGGAACCTCCTCGACCGGGCAGCCCCCTGGTGCGGATGATGTTCCAGGACGCGCGGCTGCTTCCCTGGCGCCGCGTGCTCGACAACGTCGGTCTCGGTCTCCCTGGGGAGCGAAAGGTGGAAGCCGGTTCCGCCCTTGCCGAAGTGGGGCTGGCCGAGCGCGGGGGTGACTGGCCCAGCATCCTCTCCGGCGGGCAGCGGCAGCGGGTCGCGCTCGCGCGGGCACTTGCCTCTCGCCCGCGGGCCCTTCTGCTGGACGAGCCGCTGGGTGCCCTCGATGCGCTGACGCGGTTGGAGATGCAGGGGCTGATCGAGCGC
>DASUQU010000336.1:0-8552 GCA_036280495.1 Thermomicrobiales bacterium
TCGGCGTAGGTCATCATCCGGTTGACACGGGTCTTGGCGCGATGCGCGGCGTTATCGAGCACTCGTTGCAACTGCTCGGTTGCGTTCGCCTCGACCGGAAAGAGATGGAGACAGGGCAGCCGGTTGCCTTCCTGCGCGTGCCAGTCCGGTTGCCCTTCGAGCACCCGCGCCAGAATCTCCGGTGAGATGTCGAGCGCGTCGCAGATCGCCGCCGTCGGAATGGTGACGGGCATGCCGCGGGGCGAATCGAGTCCGGCCCAGTCGGTGATGCTCCTCCAGAGAGTGTCATCCGCTTCCTCGAGCACACCGGGCGCCTCGTCTCCATCCCGACCCGGCGTCAAAGTCCAGGTGGCTGGTGCGTTAGGGTGACGCTCTAGCAGTCCGCCTTCGACGAGGAGGCCAATGCCAACGCGAGGATCGGGCGCTTCATCGAGATCCTCGCCAGGCCCGCCCCCGAGCACGATTCGCGAGGGATCGAAGATGGCCCACGAGCCGGTCGCGTGCCGCTTGATGCCGGCGTAGACCTGGCGCAGCGTGGCAAGGTCCATCGCGTCCCGTCGGGCGAGGCGGGTCTGGGTCGCCCGATCCGACGCGGTGTAGAGCAAGACGCAGCGAGAGGGATTGCCGTCGCGTCCGGCACGTCCCGACTCCTGGGCATATGCCTCCAGCGAGGTGCTCGGGCTGAAGTGAATGATGAAGCGGACGTCGCGCTTGTCGACGCCCATCCCGAAGGCAACGGTGGCGACGACCACCCGCGCGTCGCCGCGCATGAAACGGTCCTGGTTCGTGGACCGCAATCGTGGCTCGAGACCCGCGTGATAGGGGACTGCCCGCACCCCGTTGTCGCCCAGCACGCCGGCGAGGTTCTCGGCATCACGACGCGAGGAGACGTAGACGATGCCCTGCCCGCGCAGCTCGCGACAAAAGGCGACGATGCGGCGCGCCTTTTCCTCCTTCGACCCGAGCCGCTCCGCGGCGTAATAGAGGTTGGGGCGGAAGGAGCTGGTGCGGACGACATCGAGATCGCGTCCGAACGCAGCCGAGAGCGAGCTGGCAGTTTCGACCGACGCAGTCGCGGTCATGGCCAGCAACGGCGGATCGCCGAGCTCGGGTAGCGCCGCGGGAATCGATAGGTAGTCCGGCCGGAAATCGTGCCCCCAGAGGGAGATGCAGTGCGCCTCGTCGACGACGACCAACGAGACGCCCGCCTGCCGTAGAGCGCGCAAGAACCCATGGTGGCGGAGACGTTCCGGAGCGGCGTAGACGAGCTTGTACGAACCCGCGGCAATCTCATCCATGGCGCGCCGCTGTTCGGCGGGAGTGAGCGTGCTGTTGACCAGGACGGTCCGTGCGCGGAGGGCGGGCGGCAGACCTTCAACCTGATCTTTCATAAGAGCGATCAGCGGCGAGAGCACCAGCGTCGTGCCCGGCAGGAGCAGCGCGGAAAGCTGGAAGGTGAGTGACTTCCCCGCCCCCGTCGGCAGAATCGCCAGCGTGTTCACCCCGGCAAGCACCCGATTGATGACGGCGGCTTGACCCGGCAGCAAGCCATCATGACCGAACACGTCGCGCAGCGTGTCCATCACGCGGCCGTCAGCGAGTGGCTCCTGCGCCGCGAGCGATCCGTGGTCCAGAAACTGAAGCTCACGCGCTGATTCGCGATCCGACTTCGATGCAGGTGGAAGCGAGGACGAAGCAGCTTCCCCCTGGTCCTGGAACCGGCCCATAGCTTGCGTCTCGATATCGCGACCGAGTGCGGCATCGATGTCCGTGGCGAGCGCCGCGGCGCGCTCGGCTTCGATCCGGGCATAGCGCAATCGGAGCGAGTGTGCCCGGGCGGGCTGCGCCAGCAGCTCTGCCAGTCCCGCCGCGGATGCCAGTTGGGCCGCGGTCAAGGCCGTAGGGTCGGCTACGACACGGTCGAGCAGCGAGCGGGCCTCGTCGAGATCTCCGCCAAGGAGGGCGATCCGAACCAGTGCCAGCAGCGGAGGGATGCGGGTTGGATCCTCGGCCAGCTGTGTCGACGAACGATCGTAGGCGGTGGCCAGATCGCCCTGCTGGAGCGCGATTTCGGCGGCTAGCGACTGGACCGTGGCCAGCTCAGCGTGGTCCGTGAGGAGTGCTTCAGCGATCCTGGCCGCTCCATCGAGCTCCCCGAGCTCGAGGAGGGCGAGAGCGAAGCTGGCGCGGGCACTGGGCGCGGGATAGCTGTCGAGGCGGCGCTGCCAGCAGGCGCGGACTGCAGCGGCGTCGCTAACCGCGAGCGCGAGGGCGGCTCGTTCATCGAGAAGCGCCGCTGACTCACCCGCCTCTTGCTCGATCACATCGAGCAACTGCGTGGCTTCATCGAGCTTCCCGCTGACGCGGAGCCACGCGGCCAGCTTCATGCGCAGCTTCGCCGGCAGCGCACTCGCTTCCGCGGGGCTGAGGGTCGGTTCACGAAGAGACATCGAGGCGCCGTCCCCCGTCCGCGGGGCCGCCTCACTGCTGCGATGCACAGGTATTCTCCAGGATGGAATCGAGCGCTGAACGGCTCGTCGGGAATAGTATAGGCGGCGCTGGGTACGGATACGGTCGCGATGGAGACGCAACAATGCGGTTCGAGCGGATCATCTCGACGATCGACGCGCACGCCGCGGGAGAGCCGCTACGGATCATCACCGCCGGTCTGCCGCCACTAACAGGCGCGACGATCCTGGAGCGGCGGCGCTACATGGCCGAACACCATGATGATGTTCGGCGGACGTTGCTCTTCGAGCCGCGCGGCCATGCCGACATGTACGGCGCGGTGTTGACTCCGCCGGTTTCGCCAGAAGCCGACTTCGGAGTGCTCTTTCTAACGAACGAGGGCTACTCAACGATGTGCGGCCATGGGGTGATCGCCTTGACCACGGTTCTGCTCGAGACCGGGATGGTCGCCCGGTGCTCGGAGCGGACGGAGGTGATCTATGACTCGCCCGCAGGTCTCATCCGGGCCAACGCGGTGGTGGAAGATGGTCGGGTGACCTCCGTGGCGTTCCGGAATGTCTCCGCCTTTCGCCTCGCTCACGGTCTCGAGCTGATGACGAGCGTGGGTCCGGTTCGAGCCGACGTGTCATATGGCGGCGCCTTTTATGCACTAGTCGACGCCGCCGAGCTCGGGATCGAAGTTCTGCCCGAGAATGCCACCACCCTGACGCAACTCGGGATGGAGATCAAGCGAGCGGTCGACCGCGAGATCGAGGTTGTTCACCCTGATGAGCACGAGTTGCGCGGCATCTACGGCACGATCATCTCCGAGCCACCACAAACACCGAACGGCGACGGACGGAACATCACCATCTACGCCGAGGGAGCGGTCGACCGTTCCCCGTGCGGAACCGGCACCTCCGCGAAGCTCGCCTGTCTCTATGCGGACGGCCGCATCGCGCTCGGTCAGCCCTACGTTCACGAGAGTGTGATTGGAACAGTGTTTGCGGGAAGGGTCCTGGGCGAAACAGCGGTCGGCAAGTACCCGGCTGTCGAAACCGAGATCGCCGGACGCGGCTTCCTGACCGGCTTTCATCAATTCGTGGTCGATCCTGACGATCCGACCGCGGGAGGGTTCCTGGTTCGATGAGAGTGGAGTTGAATGGCTTACGCCGGTCGCGGCGGTCGCTGCTGGCGGGTATCTCCGGCGGCGCGCTGGCGACGATCATGGGTTCAGTGACGTCCGCGCGCCAAGCCACGCCGGACTACTGGCCGACGGACGGCTGGCGCTCGGCAAACCCGGACGAGCTTGGGGTCGATCAGTTTGCATTGGACGCCGTCGACGCGCGCGTGCCGGACGAAGTTCCGGCCCTGTCGGCGTTGCTCGCGGCCCGATTCGGCTACATCGTCTTCGAGCGGTACTACGGTGGACAGGACCCCGAGACCCCGATCAATGTCCGCTCGGTGACCAAGAGCGTCACCGGCACGCTGGCGGGAGCCGCACTGCGCCAGGGGTTGTTGGACGGACTCGAGCAGACCGTTGGCGAGACGATCCCCGAGCGAATCCCGGAGGGCGCCGATCCACGGGTTACCGATGTCACACTCCGGCAGTGGCTGACGATGACCAGCGGGCTGGAGTGGGACGCTCACGGTGACTGGCAGCGACTCCTCGCGGCGCCGGATTGGGTCGCGATGACCCTCGGACTGCCCATGGTCGGCATCCCCGGCGAGACCTATGTCTACAACACAGGCGGTTCGCATGTTCTCGGGGTCACGGTTGCCAATGCGGCCGGCAAGCCGCTGGAAGACTACGCTGATGACGTGTTGTTCCGGCCCCTTGGCATTACCCCGGGCGACTGGATGCGGTCGCCTCAGGGCGAGGTCAGCGCCGGTTCGGGACTCGAGCTGACCGCGCGCGACATGCTCAAGCTGGGACAGCTCTATCTCCGTAACGGCGAGTGGGACGGGGAGGCGGTCATCGGTCCGGACTATGCGGCCGCGGCGACGACCTGGCAGAGCGCCGGCGACTCCACCGGCGCCTGGGCCGGCTACGGCTATCAGTGGTGGATCACCGCCACGAACGCCGGCTACCCGGCCTATTTCGCGCTCGGCTACGGAGGCCAGCATATCTTCGTCGTTCCGGGTCTCGATCTGGTTGTCGTTGCCGCAATCGCGCGGCGGGTCAGCCGAGAGGAGTTGCGGACCCCCCGCTATCTCATCGAGTCAATAGCGGCGGCGTGCCTCCCCCTCTAAGCCCTGTGTATTCTTTGGGCGACGAGCCTGCGGCAGGCGGATGCATGATCGAGAGGATCGGATCATGGATGCTGACAGCGCCCCGAACCCGGGACTGGACGTAGAGACGACGCGACTCCTGCAAGGGGCTCACGACTATATCCTGACCTTGCCGCCCCAGGAGCGCCACATCGCCACGTTGGCAGCCAACGGCGCGTCGATCTGGGAGATCGCGCAGGAGATGCGGATCAGCGATGCGGCCGTCGCCGGTGTCATCGACAGACTCATTGCGGTCCTCTCCGGTCGCGATATAGAACGAGTCGAAACGGGTGGGCTTGGCGCCGATACCGACCCGGGAGTGACCGGGGGGTACGATCCGGAGTCGTTTGGGTAGCTCGTAATAGCCTGATGGTGGTCTGACTAAACTAGTCAGCAGCTCAGAACCGAATAGTTCGGGGGTGCCGCGTACCCCGTACCCGCGCGGCTGACGGAGGGGACTGCCAAAAGGCGGTCCCCGAATGTGTTGCAAGCGGCATCCGCGCGACGGACCCGATGTGAATGAGTGAGAGGGCCTTGGGAGGAATTGAAGGACTGGTCGTCCTGCTGATTGCCGCGGCTGTTGTCGCGGTTGTGGCGCGCTGGATTCACCTCCCGTATACGTTGGCGCTGTTGCTCCTGGGTCTCGGCTTGGGAGCAGTCCCCGGCATCCCGGTACCAACGCTCAACTCGGAGGTCATTCTGCTCCTCTTTCTGCCACCTCTCTTGTTTGAGGCCGCATTTGTGCTCGATCTCCGCCTTCTCTGGAGCATGCGAACGGGCGTCTTTGTATTCGCTGTTCCCGGGGTCCTGCTGGCGATGATTGTCGGAGGTGCGATCGTGCACTCGGCACTCGGGTTGCCGTGGACCGTGGCGCTGCTGTTCGGGGCTACGATCGCTGCGACAGATCCGGTCGCCGTCCTGGCGACCTTTCGCCAGCTCGGCGTCAGCCCGCGTCTAGCCGCCCTCCTGGAGGGGGAAAGTCTCTTCAACGACGGCGTTGCGCTGGCATTGCTGAGCACCCTCATGTTGGCCGTCGAAGGTGAGTTCAGTCTCGGTCCAGCCATCCTCACGTTCGTGCTATCCATGGTCGGCGGCGTGGCCGTTGGTCTGGGACTCGGCTGGGTCGGCCACCGATTGATTGCAACCATCGACGAGCATCTGACCGAGATGACGGTTTCAGTTGCAATGGCCTATGGAGCATTCCTCGCCGCGGACACGCTTCATCTTTCGGGGGTGCTGGCAACGGTCTCGGCCGCGATGACGCTCGGTCATCTCGGTCGGGTTCGCGGGTGGATCTACAGCGATGGTTCCGAGCGACTGCTCACCGACTTGTGGGAGTTTCTCGCCTTCACGGCGAACGCCGCGCTATTTCTCCTGATGGGCTTGACGGTCCACATCGCCGGATTGACGAAGTATCCAGTCTCGGTGCTAGTCGGAATCACCGCGGCGTTAGCTGGACGCGCAGTGGTCGCCTATGGCTTTGGAGCCGTCCTATCGCGATGGGGTTTCCCGCTTGGCTTGGCCGAGACGCACGTCATCTTCTGGGGAGGCTTACGTGGTGCAGTTGCTCTGGCCGCGGCACTTAGTTTGCCGGCGGAATTCCCATTCCGGGAGCAACTCCTGGCGATGACCTATGGGGCAGTGCTGTTCACCCTGCTGGTCCAGGGGCTGACGATAGCGCCTGTGGTGCGTCGCCTGGGCTTGCTAAGCGAGGCGCCAAGTGCTAGCTCCGGTAGTTCACGGCCAATGTGAGCGGTTGGGGAATAGCCCTCCGGGTGAACGACGCGTCGCTGGCGCGGTTGCGCGGGCCTAACAATTGCGTCGTGAACTGTAGAATGCTCGGCGTCTGGTCGAGAGTAAGAGCCCGTGCCGCAGTCGGCATGGGACGACGGAGGAGAAGGGTACCCATGGTCCTCAGCCGGCTGGTCGGCGCAGAAGTACGACGCAAGGAAGATCCCCGTCTGATCACAGGCTCGTCAATGTACGTCGACGACCTGAACATCCCTGGCATGGCGTACGTGGCAATGGTGCGCAGCCCACACCCCCATGCCAGGATCGGCGCAATCGACTCCTCTGGGGCGGAGGCAATGCCGGGCGTGATCGCCGTCGTTACCGGTGATGAGTTGGCCCAGTACTGCGGTCCGCTCTCGGGGGCCGCGGGCGAGGGTGGCAGTGGTGAAGAGGCGGATTACGAGCAGCGGGAAGAAGAGGCGGAAGAATCGCCGCCGGTCTGGCCGATCGCGCGCGACACGGTGCGCTGGGTCGGTGAAGCCGTCGCCGCCGTCGTCGCCGAGTCACGCTATCAAGCGGAGGATGCCGCCGAGGCTGTTGAGGTCGATTACGACGTCCTCCCTTCCGTCACCGATCCCGAGCAAGCGATGGAGGATGGCGCGCCCCAGATCTATGCCACTGTCAAAAACAACATCGGAGCGGTCTGGGACCGCGATCATGGTGACATCGACGCGGCGTTTGCCGACGCGCCGGTCGTGGCCAATGCGCGCATCCGCTCGCAGCGACTCTCAGGCGTGCCGATGGAGCCACGTGCCGTGGTGGCAACGCCGGATCCGCTAATCAATGGCATCACCGTCTGGACTTCGACTCAGGCGCCGCACTGGAATCGCAACAGCATCGCCGATGCGCTCGGACTGCCCGCCACCCGGGTGCGCGCGGTCGCGCCTGAGGTCGGGGGCGGATTCGGGGTCAAGATTGGCGCCTATCAGGAAGACTTCATCGTCGCGGCGCTTGCATTCAAAATGCGGCGGCCGTTGAAGTGGATCGAGACCCGAAGCGAGAACTTCCTGGCCACGAATCACGGCCGCGACCAATGGGCCGACGTCGAGATCGCCGCCGATCGCGATGGCCGCATCCGCGGGCTGCGGATGCACGTGGTCCAGGACCTCGGTGGCTTCCCGCGAGGTACGGACCTGGCGGAGCTGACCGGACGCATGTCGAGCGGCTGCTACGATATCCCCGCGCTCGAGTTCCGCTCGCGAAGTGTCTACACAAACAAGATGGCGCTCGGCGCTTACCGTGGGGCCGGGCGTCCCGAGGCTGCGTACTACGTTGAGCGCGCCATCGATTTGGTCGCTGATGCTGCGGGACTCGATCCCGTAGAGGTGCGCCGTCGCAATTTCATCCCGCCGTTCGAGAATGGTTATACGACCGCATCCGGCGAGAAATACGACACCGGGGACTATACAAAGGCGCTCGACTACGCCCTCGAGGTCTCGGGATACGGAGCACTGCGGGCCGAGCAGGCTGCCGCCCGGCGGAACGGGCGCTACTTGGGGATCGGTCTCGCCTCGTACGTCGAGATCTGCGGGTTCGGGCCGTTCGAGAGCGCCACCGTGCGCGTCGAGACTAATGGCGATGTGACGGTTTACACAGGCATCTCCCCCCATGGGCAGGGGCAGGAGACGAGCTTCGCGCAGATCGTGTCCGACGGTCTCGGCGTGCCGATGGAGAAGATCGGCGTCAATCATGGCGACACGCTGAACACGCCCCAGGGTAACGGCACGATGGGTAGCCGCGGACTCGCGGTCGGCGGCGGCGCCGTAGTGATGGCAATGGACAAGGTGAGGGACCGGGCCAAGGCGATCGCAGCGCACCTGTTGGAGGCGGCGGCCGAAGACATCGAGATCGTCGAGGGGGCGTTTCGGGTGCGCGGGGTTCCGGACCGTGGCCTGAGCCTCGAAGAGATCGCCGAAAAGGCCTATTCCGATGAGCTTCCGGCTGAATTCGGCGCCGGGTTCGAGGCAACCGAATACTTCCGCCCCGACGATGAGACATTCCCGTTCGGTACCCACGTTGCCGTTGTCGAAGTCTTTCCCGAG
>DASUQU010000337.1:0-2845 GCA_036280495.1 Thermomicrobiales bacterium
CAGCGGCTCTACACGGCTGACGGTCAGACCGACGCCGCCTACGTCATTCACGATGGTGACCTCTTGCTGGTCCCGGAGGGATATCACGCTTTCGCCGTGGCTCAGGGATACACCGGGTACTACCTGAACGTCCTCGCCGGGGATGAGCCGGTGCGGACCATGCAGCCGAGTGACGACCCTGCCTACGCCTGGGTGCGCCAGACCTGGAGCGATGATCTCAACGCCGGACTCACCTCCTGGCGCGATATCGCCGAGCGGGTCAACGGGCCGGCAGGGCGGTTGCCGGGCTAGTCTCCGGCGAATCTGAAAGGGGAACAGATGGCGACGCGGATCGAGACGGAGCGCATGACGATGGCGCAGGCCGTCGTGAAATTCCTCGCTCGGCAATACGTGGAGCGCGACGGAGTCGAGCAGCCGTTCTTTGCCGGGGTCTGGGGCATCTTTGGTCACGGCAACGTGGCGGGGATCGGCCAGGCGCTGGAAGAACTGAAGCTCGAGATGGCCTACCACCGTCCTCAGAACGAGCAGGGGATGGTCCACACTGCTGCCGCGTACGCCAAGATGAAGAACCGCTTGCAGACGTTCGCTTGCACCTCTTCGATCGGCCCCGGTGCGACGAATATGGTCACCGGCGCGGCGATGGCGACAATCAACCGGCTGCCAGTGCTCCTCCTGCCCGGTGACATCTTCGCCTCTCGCCGGCCTGATCCGGTCTTGCAACAGCTCGAGTACCCGCTGAGTATGGATGTCAGCGTCAACGACGCTTTCATCCCTGTCTCTCGCTACTGGGACCGCATCAATCGGCCGGAGCAGCTTCTGGCCTGTCTCCCCGAGGCGATGCGGGTGCTCACCGATCAGGCGGAAACCGGAGCGGTGACCGTCTGCCTGCCCCAGGACGTGCAGGCCGAGGGCTATGACTATCCGGCGAACTTCTTTGCCAAGCGGGTGCACCATATCTCGCGCCTCGTACCACCTCGGGAGGAGATCGAGCGGGCGACGGAGATG
The DNA here is from genome assembly GCA_036280495.1 of Thermomicrobiales bacterium. Classification (GTDB taxonomy): domain Bacteria; phylum Chloroflexota; class Chloroflexia; order Thermomicrobiales; family UBA6265; genus JACCXM01. The sequence continues at coordinate 1,006 of DASUQU010000337.1, forward strand.
ATCCGCAAGGCGACGAAGCCGCTGATCATCGCCGGCGGCGGGGTGCTCTACTCCGAGGCGACGGCTGCGCTGTCGGACTTTGCCGACGGTCTCGGCATCCCGGTCTGCGAAACCCAGGCCGGGAAAGGCGCGCTCCCCTGGAACCATGCCTGGAACGCGGGGGCAATTGGTCCGAACGGCAGTCTCGCCGCCAATCGTCTGGCACTCGAGGCGGATTTGGTGATTGCCGTGGGCACACGGCTGGCCGACTTCACGACGGCTTCGCACACGCAGTTCCAGAATCCTGAGGTGTCATTCCTCAGCATCAACGTCTCGTCGCGCGACGCCCACAAGTTCGGGGCGCTGCCGCTCCTTGGAGACGCGAGAGCGACGCTCGACGCGATGCGCGAGTTCCTCGCGGCCGGAAAGCACCGCACGGGCTCTGGCTACGGCGATCGGGTCGAGACGCTGAAGGCCGAATGGGACGCCACGGTCGACGGCATCATCGCCGTCGAGGACACGTCACAGCTCACCCAGGCGAACGTCATCGGCATAGTCAATGCCGCCAGCGGCCCGCGGGATGTCGTCGTCTGCGCGGCGGGCGGGTTACCGGGCGATCTGCTAAAGCTCTGGCGTCCAGTCGACCCCAAGGCATACCACCTGGAATATGGCTACTCCACCATGGGCTACGAGATCGCCGGTGGACTCGGGGTGAAGATGGCCGACCCATCGCGCGAGGTCTACGTGATGGTCGGCGATGGCTCCTACCTCATGCTGCATACCGAGATCGTGACTTCTCTAGAAGAGGGAATGAAGCTGACGATCGTCGTCGTCGACAACGGCGGATACCAGATCATTCGCAAGCTGCAGATGTCGACCGGGTCACCCTCGTTCGGCAACGAGCTGCGCTTCCGCAACACGGAGACCGGCGAGCTCGATGGCCCCTACATCCCGATCGACTTCGCCGCCAACGCCGCCAGCCTCGGCGCCGTCGCTATGACCGCGACCAACGAGACCGAGCTCCGCGACGCCCTGGAGCGGGCGAAGGGTGAGACGCGCACCGTCGTCATCCACGTTCCGGTGCAAAAGCACGCCTACGTCCCCGGCTTCGACTCCTGGTGGGACGTGCCGGTCGCCGAGGTTTCCCAGGTTCTCACCGTGCGCGAGGCGCGGGAGGAGTACGTCGAGAACGAACGGATGGAGCGGTTCCTCTATTGAGCACGTCTCTGGAGTTCCAACTGGACCCCAAAGTCAACCCCTCGGCATTAAGCTTGGGCCAGGTCCGGTGGCGCGGACGATCAAGTTGACTGATTCGGTCTATGCCGATAGCGATGCCAGTGGAGAACCGGTCGGCATCGAGTTCGTCAATGCCGATGGATTCGTCGCCTTCCTGCGCGGCCACGCCGACGAAGCCCTGCCGCCGCAGGTTCGGGCGCTATTCCGACTGACGAGCGCTTGATGTCGCCGCGCCAATCATGCCGCCCGCCCGCTCGGCATTCACCCGGATTTCGACCCGACCGTTGCTGACCCGCACCTCGTAGGCGGCGACGGGCATCATCGCCGGCCCGTGAAGCAACGAACCGTCCTCGAGGCGGAAGACCGATCCGTGCCAAGGGCAGGTGACGGTGCCCTCCGCGATCTTCCCCTCGTCGAGAGGACCGCCAAGGTGCGGGCACGTGGCTCCTATTGCTTGGATGCGTTCCCCCTGGCGCAGCAGCATAACTGGCGTCCCGTCCGCCTCCACCCGCTTCGGCTTGCCATCCGTCAAGTCGTCGACGGCGGCGACGTCGGTCCAATCGGCCGGCGGCGATTCGAAGGCGGCGTGGTCAACGCCGATCCCGAGGTCGTAGGCCAGTTCGCC
>DASUQU010000338.1:0-2865 GCA_036280495.1 Thermomicrobiales bacterium
TGCTTCACGTCGCGCGCGACGGGCAGATCATCGGCGCACTGGCACTCGAGGATCAGATCCGACCGGAAGCGGTGGAGGCGGTTGCGGCGCTCGAGGCGCGCGGCGTGCGCGTCGTGATGATCACCGGCGACGCGCGAGCGGTGGCGGAAGCGGTAGCGAAGGACCTGGGCATCGACGAGGTCTTTGCCGAAGTCCTCCCCGAGGACAAGGACCGAGTGGTTGTCGAATTGCAGAAGCGCGGCGAGCGGGTCGCAATGGTCGGCGATGGAGTCAATGACGCGCCCGCACTGGCCCGAGCAGACGTTGGGATTGCCATTGGTGCGGGGACGGACGTCGCAATTGAATCGGCCGGCGTCATCCTGGCGACCAGCGATCCACGAGCAGTGGTTGGGGTGATCGAGCTGTCCCGTGCCAGCTACCGCAAGGCAGTGCAGAACCTGGCCTGGGCCGCCGGCTACAACGTGCTGGCGATTCCCCTGGCAGCTGGAGTGCTCGCCCCAATCGGGGTCATCCTCCCACCAGCGGTGGGCGCCATCCTGATGAGTGTCTCTACCATCGTCGTCGCGCTCAATGCGCAGCTCCTGCGCCGTCTCGACCTGCGACCTGATGCCGTCGCGCCGCCTTCAATCGCGGCATAAAACGCGCGGAAACCGTGCCCGAGGAGACGGTTCCAGACTGAGGAAGAGCAATGGTGAACCTCAAGATCGCGATCCTCGGTTACGGGGCTATCGCACGTGAGCACGCGCTCTCCCTCCCGCGTGTCGGGCAGGGGCCGCTTGGCGTCGACATCTATCTCTTCGGTGTCATGGGCCGGTTGCTGGCGCCAACACGCGCCTTCGCCGAGGAGTTCGGCGCTGCCGTGGCCACGACCGATCTGGACGAACTCCTCGCCGATCCAAGCATCGAGGCGGTCATCGTCTGCTCGCCGACCGATCAGCACGCGGAGCAGACGGAGCGCGCGCTACGGGCCGGCAAGCACGTGCTCTGCGAGATCCCACTCGCCACATCGCTGATCGAGACTGATCGCTTGATCGACCTGGCGGACAGGTCAGAACTGCAGTTGATGGTCTGCCACACTCAGCGCTACGCCGCCCCGCTCATCGAGGCACGGCGGATGATCTCCAGTGGCGAAGTGCGACCACGCGCGATGGTCAGCCGTTACCTGCTCGACAAACGCGAGAACGTCAGTTGGACGGGTCGCCGGCGCAGTTGGACCGACAACCTCCTCTGGCATCACGGCTGCCACGCTGTCGACGGGGCGTTGTGGCTCCTAGGGGCCGAAGCGACAGAGGTCACCGCGCGGGCGACGCCCCCGGACCCGCGGCTCCGGATCCCGATGGATCTCGGGATTCTGATTCGAACCACGGGCGATCAGATCGTAACTGTGGCGATGACTTATCGCGCCATGCCGCCGGTGCAGGACTACGTCGTCATCGCCGACGAGACGACGCTCATCTACGCCAATGACGAGCTGCGCAACCACGAGCGTGTGCTGGTTCCAGCCGCTAACCTGGGGAGCTACGACACCGCGGCGCTCGACCGCCAAAACTCCGATTTCTTCGCCTCGATCCTGACCGGAAACCAGCCGGTCTCCAATGCCCACTCGGTCCGTCCCGGGATGGCCGCTCTACAGTCCGCCCAGGATGATCTCGATCGGGCGGAGACCCGTCCGGGCGGCGCTTAAGCCTCTGGCGAGCCGGCAAACGCCGCTCGCCCTGGAGGCGTCATTCGCCCCAGCTCGCACCCGGCCCACTCGCTGACGGCAACTGCAGCACAAGCAGCCTCACACCTATCTTCCCATTCAGACCTTGACATCGGACTAAGACTCGATACGATGTGGGTGTTCCAAGATGGCAAGGGCGATCCGAGGCTCTTGCCGACGACATTCGAGCACGACCGTCTTTCCGGGGTGGACGCCGGCTTTTGGGGAGCCTGGGTCTGCCATGCGCGCTTCGCGTCAGATCGCAAGCGCATCCGGAGTGGCGTCGTGGGACCAAAGTCGAGGGTCAGCCATGGGAAGGGTTGGCGTTTGGCGCTGCTTGCGCGCGGTCTTGTGCGCTCTCCTATTTGTTCAAGTTTTCGGCTGGCATTCGTCGCCGACAGGCGCTGTCGAAGGTCCTGCGAACATTCGAGTGCCGGTCCTCGTCTACCACAACGTCGATTACTCGGGGAGCGAGTTCTCGGTTACTCCCGAGCAACTCGACGAGCAGTGTCGATGGCTATACGAAAACGGGTACATCGCCGTTACGGTGCACCAGTTCTGGAACGCAGCGATGGGCTATGGGACCCTGCCGGCGAACTCGGTGATGCTCACAAATGACGATGGTTGGTCCAGTGTCATGACCTTCGCCGAAATTCTCGGCCGGTACGGGTTCGTTGGCAACTATTTCATCAACAACTACTCGCCGTTGTCGGCGGAGCAGATCGTGACCTTGTCGCAGTATGGTCCGGTCCAGGCTCACACCGCGAATCACCAGTACCTCTCGCAAATGGACTACGAAGGTCAGTTGGCCGAGATCAGCCAGAATGTAACGTACATCGAGCAGATCACGGGACAACCGGTGCAGTTCCTGGCCTGGCCATTCGGCGATTACAACGCCAGCGCTATCGAAGCCGCGGCGGCATCCGGCATCATCGGGGCGTTCGGTCTGAACGGCACGGGGTGTTACTTGCTTGCCGTCGACCCCTATTTCGTTCCCCGCATCCTGATGGTCGTCGGTGATGACCTTGACATGTTTGCCGCCAAAGTGGGTTGGTGGTGAGGCCATAGTGCTTCGTGCGAGCGTGGTGTCATCCTGAGGAACCTCAAGTTGCACGAAGGATCTCGGCTCACGGCAATTTCCGGTCGCGGCAGACGAGATACTT
>DASUQU010000339.1:0-4061 GCA_036280495.1 Thermomicrobiales bacterium
GATCCGCGAGGGCACCATCCACCTGACCACCGTGCCGATGTACTCGCTTGGTCCTGGACTCGCCTTGCTGCTGACGGTATTCGCCTTCAACCTCGTCGGCGACGGCCTGCGCGACGTGCTCGACCCCAAAGCCAGGGCGTAACGCGGACAGGACGCGGACAGCACCGCGATGCACGCCGGCCGGCCTGTAATAAGGCCTCGAGACCGCAGACTGTGCTCTGTTTCAGGCCGCCACTGACGCCAACACCGTCCTCGGCGAGGCACACTCCCCCGTAGCTTGGCCCCAGATTGGCATGAATCTCGGGGAGTTTAGTCGCACTCGCGTTGACAGGTGTAGGATTGAACCAACCGGCTATCGGTGACTGGCTATCAGCTATTAGCTGTTGGCTCGGGCTGTCTTAGAACGCACCACTCCCCGTCTGGCCGTCTCCGACCGCTAAAGGACCCATCCATGTACTTCAAGCAGTTTCTCGACGAACGGTGTGGCTGCGCGTCCTATCTGGTTGCCTCCCGCCAGAGTCATGAGGCCGCGATCATCGATCCCTCGATTGCCATCGAGGAGTACGAGACACTCCTGGCGCAACGCGGCTTCTGCCTCCGCTACGTGATCGACACCCACATCCACGCCGACCATGTGTCAGGCGCGCGCCGTCTCGTTGCCAGGCAAGGGGGAGATCTCTGTCTCCATGAAGCGGCGCAGGTAGCCTACCCGTTCCGACCACTTCAGGACAGTGAGGAGCTGGCACTCGGACAATTGCGATTGCGCGTGCTGCACACCCCCGGCCACCGACCCGAGCTCATCTCGATCCTGGTCGTCAATCCGGAGCGCAGCCCGGAACCATCCATGGTGCTCACCGGTGACTCGCTGCTGGTCGGGGACGTGGGGCGACCCGATTTTGGCGGAGGAGATGCAGCCGCCCAATACGAGAGTCTGACCAGACTGCTCCGCCTCCCCGATTGGGTGGCGGTCTTCCCGGGGCACTTCGAGGGACCGTGTGGCAAGGGAATGTGCGGCCGGCCGAGCACGACGATCGGCTTCGAGCGCCTCTTCAACCCCCTGGCGCGCCTCGAGCGGGGGCCGTTCGTCGACCATCTGAGCGAGGCCGTCCCGGCTCGTCCGCTCAACATCACGGCGATCGAGGCCACTAATCGCGGTCTCGTCGACCGCCCGTGGGCGATGCTTGCGACCAGCCCGGCAGTAGACGAGGTCAGCCTGGAAGAGGTGGAATCCCGCGATCCTAGCACGGTCGTGCTCGATGTGCGCGAGCCGGTCGAGTACGCGGCAGGACACGTGCCGGGCGCCGTCAATCTCCCCCAAGCCGACCTCGCCGACCGCCTGGACGAGCTACCGCGAGATCGTCCCTTGCTGCTGATCTGCCAGGGCGGATATCGCTCACAGCGTGCCGCCCAGTTCCTCATTCAGATGGGCTTCGCACAGGTCGCCAGCGTTGCGGGCGGAACGGCCGCCTGGGCTGAAGCAGGAAAGCCGCTCGGCCGAGGCGAGGTCGGCGATCAGGCCGTGCGCGTCGTCGAGACTGAGTGGGCCCACGCGGGCGGCAGCAGAGCGACCTAAGACCTGATCGTCGCGCAGGCTGCTGGAGTTCCGTCAAACGGTCGAGAAGGTAATCTCCTGCGCGGTGATGAACTCCAACAGCGCGGGAGTCCCCTCCTGGGTCTGGCGAATAGCGCGCTCGATGGCGGGAACGATCTGTCCCGGCTCCGTTACGCGCTCACCGTACCCACCTAGAGCCCGGGCGAACGCGGCGTAATCGCCGCTGATGTCGGTGGAGCGGTACTTGGCGGTCGCCTGCCGCATAATCGGCAACTCGATCGCCATCGAGAAGTTGTTCAGCAAGACCGACAGGATCGGCAGCCGCTCACGGACCGCGGTTTCGAAATCCATGCCGGTGAAGCCGATCGCGGCGTCCCCCCAGACGTTGATACAGAGCTTGTCGGGCTTAGCCAGCTTGGCGCCCATGGCCAGACCGAGCCCGTAGCCGAGCTGCGTGGTCTTGCCCCAGCCGAGGTAGGACAGCGGTTCCTGGCTGACCCAGAAGGGCGAGAGCTGGTCGCGCGGGGAGCCCGCGTCGTGGGTGATGATCGTGTTGGCAACGTCGACCGTGGCGAGCAGGTCCTGAATCACGCGGTAAGGGGAAAGCGGGACCTCGTCAGAGCTCAGTTTGGACCGCCAAGCCTCAAGCCAGGGCGCTCTCACCGCGGCAATCTCGCCGGCAACAGCGTCGAAGCGACCTCGGGCGGAGTCACTGAGCCGTTCCTTGACCGCACAGAGCAGCGCGTCCAGCGTCAGGGCAGCATCTCCGGCCAGCGCGTAATCGACCGGCACCGTGTGATTGATGTCGGCCGGGTCGAGCGTCGCGTGGATGATGGTCTTACCAGGAGGCATGGCTACGCCGTAGGTGGTCGCCGCAAAACTACAGCCAATTCCGAAGATGACGTCGGCGTTGGCGAGGAAGTGGTGAACCGGCATCGGAATTGCCCGGCCCCCCGAGCCAAGAGCGAGCGGATGATTCTCCGGGAAGGCACTCTTCCCTTGCAGGCTGGTCGTGACGGGCGCCTCGAGCAGCTCGGCTAGCGCCCGCAGTTGCGGCCAGGCCCGGGCGTAGTGGACTCCCTGCCCGGCGTAGATAACCGGCCTCCTGGCCTCCACCAGCACCCGCGCGACCTCCTCGATCCGTTCGGGGTCGGGCCCCGAGCGCACGCGCGGCGCCCGTTCGTAATCGAGCGGAGCCGGCAGCTCTTCATCGAAGACGTCTTTCGGGATCTCGACGAGGACCGGGCGCGGGCGACCGTTCTTGACCCGCGTGAACGCCCGCCGCAGCGCGTCCGGCACTGCCCCGGCAACGGTTACCTGCTCGGTGGACTTGGTGATGTGTTGAAAGTTGAGGTAGGCGCTGAAGTTGGGGGGCACCGCGGCCATCGTCCGCGGATAGCCTCCCGGCAGCACGACGATCGGCACGGATTCACCGTAGGCCTGGGCGACACCGCCGAAGGCGTTCTCCGTCCCGGGGCCGAACTGCATGGTGAAGACCCCGATGCGTTCCCCCGACGTGACGCGGCTGACCGCGTCGGCCATGTGCAGCCCAGTCCGCTCCTGGCGGACGATGATGGTCCGAATATCGGCCGCGGCCGCGGCTTCGATAATCGGATTCACCGGGTAACCGATCAGATAGTCGACCCCCTCCCGCTTGAGGATCTCTGCCACCGCCGCGGCGACCATCACCATCATCGTTACTCCTCCGCGATCCTGCTGCTCTTGATACTCGCACTGGCCGAGTCGGCGCGACCTGATAGTGCGACAGGCTAGCTCTTTCCCTCGCGATTCGGAGTTCCCAGGACGTGACTGTTGAACGGCTGCATCACGTTGTCGAAGATCTGCGTGAACATCGTGGCGGAGAAGAAACCGACAGCCCGAAGTGTCTCCGTGCCGGTATTGACCAGGTCGTGCCTCACGTTTGTCGGTAGCACGAAGACGCTGCCCGGTCGGACTGGGAAGACGCCGTCGTCACGATGCAGCTCGCGGGTTCCGGAGACGATGTATTGGGTCTCCTCGGTCTGATCGGTGTGCCAGCCGAGTCGCGAGCCCGGCTCGATCTCGAAGGCGATCGTCGTCGACTGGTCCGCACCATGTCCTCCATAGGAGACGAAGACGCCTTACCAACGAACTGAATCGTCGCCATCCCCGTGGATCTGCGCGGCAGGTCAAACGTCGCGACCGGGTCCATGCCGTCCCTTTCACGTTCAATTGGGTAGATCTCGTCTTTCCGGCACGACAACCGACACGGCGAGCGCCGCGTCATGCATCATGTTCCGGCCGGTCGTTAGCGTACACCTGAACCCGGCGAGGTCAAGCCGATCGGGAGTCGGAAGTCGGGAATCGTCGGAGAGACGGCAAGGCGAGTCGTCAGTCGTAAGTCGTGAGTCGGCAAGTGCCACCAGCTAATAGTTGAAAGCTGGCGAATGATCCTCCGACTCCGACTCGTCAGGCATCGCGCCACGATGAGAGACACGCGGAGGGAAGCGAAGGCACGCCAGGAGCCAGC
>DASUQU010000340.1:0-4183 GCA_036280495.1 Thermomicrobiales bacterium
TCGAAGTTCGCGGCGAAGCGGTCGGCGAATGGCAGCCGGTGAACTGCGCTGGCATCGGCGGCTATGTCAATACATCCCTTATCGCATGGGAGCCGACGGCAGCGCCAGCCGATTCCGTCGAGCTCGCGCAAAAGGTCGGGAATCGCAATCGTAACAACAACAACTTTGGTGCCGGCGCCGGCAACAATGGCACCGCGAACTCCAGTGGCCAGGAGATCGCCAACTTCGCCATGCAGTACGTGGGGTACCCCTACGCCTACGCTGGGGAAGGACCCTACGCCTTCGATTGCTCAGGGTTCACGAAGTTCGTGATTCAGAACACGCTCGGCATCGATATTACCCACGACATGTTCACTCAGATCGGCATGGGTCAATCGGTGGGTATGGATGAGCTGCAGCCGGGCGACCTGGTCTTCTTCGCCAATACCTTCCGGCCAGGGCTGTCCCACGCCGGCATCTACGTCGGTGGCGGGCAATTCGTCCACGCCGAGAACGAATCGACTGGAGTGTTGGTCAGCGATCTCAATTCCGATTACTACGGATCGCGCTGGGCTGGCGGTACGCGACTCGCGTAACGAGACAGACCCGCGCCAGCGGGATCCTCGGGGGACGAGGGCTGGTCGAGCGGAAACGCCGCGAATGACCGGCAGGGGGAAGCAAGAGGGGCGTCGCGACAATGGCGACGCCCCTCTTGCATTCTCTGCGGTTCGATAGTCCCCGCGTTCTCTCGTCCGAGAATGAATTCCTACGCGAGATCGTCGTCCGCGAATCCGGTGCCGGCCGCCACCGGCACCTCGTCGGGAATCTCGTCCCCCTCACCACCGTCAAACGCGAGCCGACCACTCAACTCAGGCGATCCCGCCTTGATCCGAGAGCGGATCTCCTCCAGGACGTCAGGGTTGTGCTTGAGAAACTCTTTGGTGTTCTCGCGCCCCTGACCGAGGCGCTCCTCGTCGAGGTAGAACCACGCCCCACTCTTGCGCACGATGCCGAGATCGACCCCCACGTCGAGGACACTCCCTTCGACCGAGATGCCCTGGTTGTACATGATGTCGAACTCGGCCTGCCGGAAGGGCGGCGCCACCTTGTTCTTGACGACTTTCACCCGCGCTCGAGACCCGATCGCATCGGTGCCATTCTTGATCGTCTCGATGCGGCGGATATCCATACGTACCGAGGCGTAGAACTTCAGCGCGTTGCCGCCGGTGGTGGTTTCCGGGCTGCCGAACATCACGCCGATCTTCATCCGCAACTGGTTGATGAAGATGACGCAGGTATTGGAGCGGGCGATAGCACCCGTCAACTTCCGCAACGCCTGGCTCATCAGGCGTGCCTGCAAGCCGACGTGGGAATCCCCCATGTCGCCCTCGATCTCAGCTTTTGGCACCAGGGCCGCGACGGAGTCGATCACGACGATGTCGAGCGCGCCGGAGCGGACGAGAGTCTCGGCGATCTCCAGCGCCTGCTCCCCGGTGTCCGGCTGCGAGATCAGCAACTCTTCCAGGTTGACGCCCAGGCGCCCGGCATAGACCGGATCGAGGGCATGCTCGGCGTCGATAATCGCCGCCAACCCACCCAGCTTCTGGGCCTCGGCTACGATGTGCAGCGCGAGCGTCGTCTTACCAGAAGACTCCGGCCCGTAGATCTCCACGATCCGGCCTCGCGGCACCCCACCGATGCCAAGTGCCAGATCGAGGGCGATGCTTCCCGTAGGAATGGCATCAACCTGCATCGGGTTGATCTCACCTGGCTTCATCTTCATGATCGAGCCCTTACCGAACTGGCGCTCGATCTGAGCGATGGCTACGTCCACCGCGCGTTCCCGTTCCGTCATCGGTTTCATCCTCACTGAGCACCGGGAGCGCGAGCCCGGGCGCCTACCAATCCCGAATTGGGAGCCGATCTCGTTGTAGAAAACTTGTTCTATTTCCTGCGGGAATAGTACCCCAGACAGGAGCCCTGGTCAATCCGCAAACGGGGCCCAGAGGGTGATAAGGTGAAGGGATGATTGGGGTGGAGAGGTGGCCGTGACACGCGTAACTATCCTCGGCGCGGGCGATATGGGCACAGCGCTACTCACCCCACTTCAAGCCGGCGGCCATGAGCTCCGTCTCTGGGGCACCGATCATGACGCGGCCATCATCGAGACGCTGGATCGCGGCGAACCGCACCCCCGGCTCGGCACAAAGCTTCCGGCGGGGGTCTCTACCTTCTGCGACGCCGAGGTCAAGGCCGCGCTCGACAGAACCGAGATCGTCGTCGTGGCCATTACCTCCAACGCAATCCGCCCGGTGATCAGTCGCATCGCCGATGCCCTCGGCCACCCCCGAGTCATCGTCGTCGTCGGTAAAGGATTCGACTCCGGACCGAATGGGGATGAGATTTTGCTCCTGCCGCACGTTCTGGCCGAGTTCAGTCGTGCCCCGGTCGTCGGTGTTGGTGGGCCTTCGATTGCCAAAGAGGTTGCCCTCGGCACACCGACGGCGGCGATTTTCGGCGGTAGCGATCCAGAAGCGCTGACCTTCACCCAGCACGTGTTCAGCACGCCTGCCTACTCCATCGAGACGACCGACGATGTCGCCGGGCTCGAAGTGGCCGCGGCGATGAAAAACGCCTACGGAGTTGCCATCGGTATTGCCGACGGGATCGAGAAGCGGACCGGGTTGCCACATGCCAACATGCGCGCCGCTCTTTTTCCGCACGCGGTGAGGGAGATGAGCCTGCTCGCGGAATCGCTCGGTGGGCGGCGGGAGACGGTGGCCGGTCTGGCCGGAGCCGGCGATCTCCAGGTGACCGTCACCGCCGGCCGCAATCGCTTGCTCGGCGAGCGCATCGGGATGGGTCTGAGCGGTGCCGAGGCGTTCCAGGAACTCACCGCCGCCGGCACTACGACTGAGGGCTATTTGGCCGCTCGTTACGGCTATCGCCTCGCTAAACGGGCGATTCCCGCGGGAGAGCCGGTGAGCCGCTCGTATCCGCTGCTCGATGCGCTCTATCGCGTGCTTTACGAAGGCGCGCCGGCTGCTGAGGCGCTGTGGGAGGCGGTGCGTGGTTCCCCGAACGCAATGCCCAACTCGAAATGAGTGAGTCTGGGCGACAGGGCGATCCCAGCTGGACGTGGCATGATGTGTCCCGGCCCGACGCGACCGTTCACTATCTCGATTTAGGCGGTAGCGGACAGCCGGTCGTCATGCTGCATGGACTCGCTGGTCATGCGGGAGAATGGCTCGCCACGATGCGGCACCTCTTCCCGCGTTGCCGCACGGTGGCCGTCGACCAGCGCGGTCACGGTCGCAGCACCCGTAAGCCGGAGGACCTCTCCCGCGCCACCTTCGCCGACGATGTCGCGGCCGTAATCGACGCCGCTGCCTTTGAGCGTCCGGTCGTGCTCATCGGGCAGTCGATGGGTGCGCACACCGCCTTTCTCACCGCCGCCCGGCATCCGCATCTGGTGGGTCACCTGGTGATGATCGAGGGAGATATCGGCGGGGGCGATGGCAAGGAGCTTGCGGCACTGCGCAAGGCCCTATCCTCCTGGCCGTTCCCTTTTCCGACCTACGACAGCGCGGTGCAGGTCTTCGGGGGTGACAACGACATTGGGCATGCCTGGGCCGGGGGCCTCGAACAGGGGGCGGACGGCCTCTGGCCGCGGTGGGATCTCGAGGTCATGATTCGTACGATGGCGCCGGTCTTCGAGCGCGAATCCTGGCACGAGTGGGAATCGCCGTCGCAGCCGACGCTGCTCGTCCTCGGGCAAACCGGGAGCATCGATCCGATTCGGATCGACCGAATGCTGGCGGTTCGCCCGGCGACGAGGCGCGTCATGATCGAGCATGCCGGGCACGATCTCCATCTGGAACAGCCTCGAGCCTGGTTCGACGCGCTCGATGAGTTCCTGCGCTAGCCGGTCCGGTCGGATCATCCAGCATCAGGTCTCGATTCGGTCCCGGTCCGGCGGCAGGACGCCTCGCTGCCACTCCGGAATTCCCGACCAGGGCTGAAGCGGCGACTCCGGAAGCTGCGGCAACATCTCGCCGTCGACCATCGTGAGCGTATTGATCAGGCGCTTGTTGCCCCGGCGAGGGCTCATATGGACATCGCGGAAGACGTACTCACCCTCTTCCAGCCGGAAAATCGCCACGTCGGCGGCACTCCCCGGCTTCAAGGTACCCAGGTCCTGGCG
>DASUQU010000341.1:0-2421 GCA_036280495.1 Thermomicrobiales bacterium
GGGAGCGTCGTGAAGATCTGCGGCTTGCGCAATCCGGAGCACGCGGCGGTCGCCGCGTCGGCTGGGGCGGATCTGATCGGGTTCATCTTTGTGCCCGCGCGACGACAGGTCACCGCGACGACGGCGCGGCAGTGCATCGCCGCCGCTCGCGAGGCCGCGGCGGGGCGAGAGATCTTCGCCGTTGGCGTTTTCGTCGATGCTCCGCCGCGGGAAATGGCGCGTGTCGCCCAGGAAGCGGGGGTCGACGCGCTGCAGCTGCACGGTTCTGAGTCACCTGAGTCGCTGCAACAGCTGCCGATGCCGGCGCTGAAGGCTTTGCGACCGCAACCCGGCATCGATGCGGCGCACATTCTGGCCGAGATCAATCGCTTTCGGTCGAGCACCAAGCCGCCGGTCGGGATTCTGATAGACGGCTACACCGAGGGGGCCCCAGGAGGGACAGGCGCGCGTGCCGATTGGGGGCGTGCGAAAGAGATCGGCGCGGCCTTTCCGTTCCTGCTCGCCGGGGGTCTGGATCCAGAAAACGTTGGTACCGCCATTCGAGAGGTCCGTCCGCTGGGCGTGGACGTGAGCAGCGGGGTCGAGATCGATGGGGTCAAAGACACGGTTCGCATCGAGGCGTTCATTCGGACTGCCCGGAAGGCATTTCAGGAGTAGACGAATCACCGCCGCGGATGGCTCGGGACGTTGCGGATGCGACGAGCTCTGCAAACCAGGCTTGCTCATTCCCGACTTCCTGGATCACGGTTGAACCGCGAGCGGGTAGCTCCGTCGCAATCCGGTAGATGCCTCGGTCGCGAACCATGAAGCCGTAGTCGACCAGCTCACGACGCAACGTGGCAACGTCATCGTGGGCTTCGCGAAGCAGGTCATTGACCTCTGATTCCGGGTATGACCGGCCAGGTGCAAACCGTTCCAGCAAGCGGCGCAGGACGATCACTCGCTTCTTCCGCGATGCGGGAATCTGTCGCAACCGGGGCCCGTCGAAGAACGCGCGGAGCACCGCGTTGTCCTCTTCAGTAGCGGGTACGGACGAGTCACCGCCTTGTACTGACCCGGAAAGCTCACGGAGTGCGTCCGTACGAAGCGAGTAGATGCGGGACTGTGCGTCGGGCTCGACATCCACCAGGCGAGCGGCGACGAGCCGCCTCATGTGATGGGAGATCGTCGGCGGAGTGAGACCGAGACGGTCGGCAAGCTCGTGGCCCGCGAGGGGGCGCTCCGCGAGCAGACCGAGGATGCGCAGTCGCGCCGGATCGGCAAGCGCTTTGAATAGTAGCGAGAGATTTTCGAGCCGTGCTGAGTCGATCATCACGCGTCCTCCAAATTCGACGAATATCTAATATGATAATTGTCGAACGAAGAACGCGCAATCCCTCCGGAGTGCGAATCTCAGGCTAAACGTCGATCGGCACGTCGTCCCAGGAAGTCCCAAAACCACAAACCCAGTTCAGCGCGCGGACCCGCTGTGCGGTGAGGGCAACTAGCTCGTCAAGTTCGCTTGCGGAGAGATCCTTGATGCTTCTGACATCCAGCGGGAAGTCGCCTTCGTGGAGAGTGGGGACAAGCCCCAGAGCGCTCGCTTCGGCCGCAACCTCTCGGATAGCGTCGTCATAATCCTGGCTATCGGCTGCCGACCCGCCGCGTCGCAGTACCTCCGTTGTGACCCGCCAGTGCCAGATCTCGGCGAGCTCTCGTTCCCGAACGGCTTCCTGTTCGGAGACGACTGCGGGGTCGCCAAGCCAGTCCCCGGTGTCGTCCCACGGGCCAGGCACGCTTTCTATCACCGGGCGGAGGTCGAAGAAGGTGCCGGCGGGCGGCATATCGAGCGCGCGGATTGCCCAACCAAGGGCAACCAGGGCTTCACCTTGCCACGAGGTCTCGATGATCGCTTCTGGTCCTATGGAACCGAGCGGACTGTCGAGTAGCGCCGCCTCGCCGGGAGTCAGATCTTGCAACAGACCTTGCTCTCGCAGCCACTCTCGCTCGTCGTATGCGTCGGCTGTCGGCTCACTGTCCCCTTCGCGCGCGGCGCCCTCGAGCGCTAACCGGCGGAGGACCGATGCCAGTATCAGGATGCGGGTACGGACCTCGACTGGGGAGCGGATCTCGACATCGATGTCGTCTTCATCCGGGTTCCCATCGTCTGATTCCGGGTTCCTCGCTCCTCCGTCAGACATTGAACAGGAAGTTGATCACGTCGCCGTCCTGGACGACATACTCCTTGCCCTCGCGGCGCAGTTTGCCTAGCTTGCGGGCCTCGTTCAGGCCGCCGGCGGAGATCAAGTCGTCGTAGCCGACGATCTCGGCTCGAATGAAACCCCGCTGGATGTCAGAGTGAATCTCACCCGCCGCCTCGACCGCCGAAGCGCCGCGGCGAATGGTCCAGGCCCGGCACTCATCCGGTCCGACGGTGAAAAA
>DASUQU010000342.1:0-12407 GCA_036280495.1 Thermomicrobiales bacterium
GAAGCCAAGTAGAGAGCCGGCTGAACGGGGAGCTGTCTCGACTGCTCAGGTTGCAGGCACTCCCCGGTTTTTCAATGCGCTCTAGCCCAGCGCCACGTCGTCTGACGCACTGGCGATCGGCGCCGGTTCCGCCCCGTTGCGGCGCGAGAAGAGACCGGCGATGAGATCGATGGGAAGCGGGAAGACGACGGTCGTGTTCTTCTCCGCGCCGATCTCTGTCAGCGTTTGCAGGTAGCGAAGCTGGATTCCAAGCGGATTCTGGTCGATCACCGCCGCCGCCTGAGCGAGCTTCTGACTTGCTTCCAGCTCGCCCTCGGCGTGGATGACCTTTGCCCGCTTCTCGCGCTCGGCCTCGGCTTGCCGGGCCATGGCCCGCTGCATCGTCTGCGGCAGCTCAACGTCCTTGACCTCGACGATGCTGACTTTGACGCCCCACGGCTCGGTCTGCTCGTCGATGATGCGTTGCAGCTGCTCGTTGATCTTTTCCCGCTCCGAGAGTAGGTCGTCCAGCGTCCCCTGACCCAGGACTGAGCGGAGCGTCGTCTGTGCGATCTGCGATGTAGCGCGGTTGTAGTCGGTGACGTTGACAATCGCCGCATTTGGATCCACGACGCGGAAGTAGGCGACGGCGTTGACCCGCACCGTAACGTTGTCGCGGGTGATCACCTCCTGGGCGGGGATATCGAGTGTCACGGTGCGCAGATCGATCTTCTGCATGCGCTCGATAAAGGGGACCAGCAAGATGAGGCCGGGACCCCGGGGACCGACGAGCCGGCCGAGGCGGAAGACGACGCCGCGCTCGTACTCCTTGACGATCTTGATCGTCGACGCCAGGACCATCAGGATGATGAGCAGGACCGCCACGATGACAAATAGGGACCATTCCATGCGCTCTACTCCCAACTGAACCTCAATTACTCAAGTTAACGGTTCGCAGCGCTCTTCACGAGGAATCTGCGGGCTGGGGCGACGGCTTCAGAGTCGCCGCCGGACGTGAGTCTCCGATCACGGCGACACCGGCTGCCTCGACCTCGGCCGCCGTGGCGCGACGCACGAGGAGCCTGAGGCCGTCCATACCGGTGACGGTCACCGGTACCCGCTCCGGGATCGGCGCGGCCGCGTCGCTGTTTGACGTGGCGGTCGCCTGCCAGAGCTCACCGGAGACGAATACGACGCCGTCAGGATCGAGGGCCTTGCGCACAGTGCCGACCGCGCCAACGAGACCCTCCCGACCGGTTGCCGGTTTGCGACGCCAGACCGTCAGCGCGAACCCACCGATGACGGCGAACATGCCCACCAGGCCGAGCGCGATCGCCCAGATCAGCGGGCGATTGACGAAGACTCCCTGTGCTTCATCGAACAGCACGTACGACCCCGCCACGAGCAATGCCAAGCCTGACAGCGTCAGCAGACCCAGGGACGGCACGAAGATGTCGGCGAAAAAAAGCAGAAACGCAACAAGGATGAGCAATGCACCGCGCCAGTCGAATGGGAGCTGCGAGAGCCCAACCGCGGCCAGGATGAGACAGATGACGCCGAGTACGCCAGGTATCGACGTTCCTGGACTCGATAGCTCCAGAAAGAGTCCCAAGAACCCGAGGACGAGGAGGAGGTAGGCGATGTTGGGGTCTGCAAGCGCTTCAACCGCGGAATCCAAGAGGCGGTTCGTCTGGGCCAGAAGCGAGAGGTGCGCACGAACGGCGTCGCCGGGCGGACGTAGGTCGAGCAGGAAGGCGAGATGAAGCACGACGCGACTCCAGGGTGATCCTGGATAGAGTATAGGTGAAGCCGTGCTGGACCGGGAAGATGATTCTTGTGGGGCCGACTCCAGCAGTGGTTACATCGGTGCTACGGCGAGGGCCATGCCGTCGAGGACGCTCCACATGCTGAGAAAGTCGCCCCAGGCGTAATAGTCGAGAATCCCGCGACCGGGATTGGAGACATAAACGCCCCCTTCGTCGTAGCCGTAGACGGTGACCACGTGCATTCCCGGAGCGAGCAGATATGCGCCTTCGTCCTCCTGCACCCAGCCGGTGTCGCCGAAGTAGCCGAGCCAGGTTATCACCGGCATCCCATCGTCGAGGCGTTCAGTGAGGGCGGATGCATCGCCACCGTAAAAGACATCGGCCATGAACCCGAACTCATTCAGCGTCGGCACCAATGCCTCCGCATAGACGCCGTAGTCGGCGGTCCCGCCCCATGCGCCGTGGATGCTGCCGCGGAATCCCCAATGTGGATTGGCGGAAACAGCTATTCGCTCGATGAACGCTGACTCGGGGATTCCCCAGCCGAATGCGGAGGTGGCGATATAGGCGGCGGCATATTCGCAGGAGAGCGAGTACATCTGCTGGTAGGCAGGGACATCGGCAGCGAAGACCGGGACAGTGGCAGGCTGCTCCCAGTTAGGGGCAGGCCCGCCGACAGCCTCTTGCGCCCACTGCGCTTCTTCGATCCAGCTATCCCCGTCGACCCAGAATTCGGCGGTTTCGCCGGTGGGCTCAGTCGGAGCGGAATCAGTCATCTCTTGGGCGGCCGGTTCGACGAGGGTGTCGGTGGTCGGGATGCGGAGCCGCTGGCCAGCGTGCAGGGTGTCGATATCCGCCAATCCGTTGAATGCTGCCAGTGCCCAGGGATCGAGGCCATAATCAGCGGCAATGCTGACGAGCGTTTCGCCGGACCCGACCTCATGGGCGCCGGCTACGAACGGGCTGATGCCCTCCCGCTGGCTCGCGTTCCAGGTGGCTGCTTCGGGAGATTCCCTTGGGTCCGGGATGACGATGATCTCGGAGGGCGCAAGTGCCGGCGGATTCTCGATAGCGCTAGCGGCCAGGATCGCCGCTGGATCGACTCCAAACTCAGCGGCGACACTATCGAGTGTGTCTCCGGGCTGGACGACGTAGCGGGACTGAAGCGCCTCGCCCTGAGCGTGCGCGACGATAATGCCGAGGGGGAGGAGAAGGAGCACGGCGAGACCCGCCGCG
Source organism: Thermomicrobiales bacterium (assembly GCA_036280495.1). Classification (GTDB taxonomy): domain Bacteria; phylum Chloroflexota; class Chloroflexia; order Thermomicrobiales; family UBA6265; genus JACCXM01. The sequence goes on from DASUQU010000342.1 coordinate 2,982, forward strand.
GCGAGCTTGCGGGAAAAGCCGAGCTGAAATCCCGGCCGCGCTCTGGCAGCTCCGTCCGGTCGCTTCTCCGGGGGGCTGACGATTGCCCGCGATGGTTCGTTCTCGGAAATCCGTAATTGCAGATGGGAGGCTGTTCCCCGGCCGAAGCGTGAGGTGCGAGTCCGCGCGAGGAGCGCGCGCCGTTGTGGTCCGCGGTCGACAAGTCCGAGTCGGTCGGCGCGGATGTCGGCGCAGAGCCCGCGAGGATCGACACCCCGCTCGAGCACGCGAGCGGCATAGATGCTGCCCAGGCCATCGACTCCGGGATCGAAGGCGTACGAGGCTCCGACCGCGGTGGTGAGCACCGGTTGTCGCGATGTCGCGTCGGTGCCGCCAACCGTCGACTGCGAGTCCGAGCACGCGCACTCGTCTGAGACACGGAGAGCCAGTTCCATTTACCGCCCCTAACTCCATCAGCCAGTGAGGTTTCACGCGCGGGGCGGTACTAACGGGTGTACGTACACCGGTCCGATCATATCAAGCGGGTGACGCATGGGCAAGCAGGTGCACGATGTAGCGCAACCGGCCAACTCCAGTGACAATTGACCTCGCGGCCAAGCTAGACGTCTACCTCCGCTCGATGGCAGGGAAATGAACGAGGATTGCGCGCTGCCTGAAACCGAACTTCTCTACCATCGGAACAGCGGCCTCCGCGCCGTCGAAGCGACCGTTGTCGGCGTCGACGCTGAGTCCCAGCTGGTTGCCCTCGACATGACGGTCGTCTTTCCCGGTGGTGGAGGTCAGCCGTCCGACGAAGGGATCCTGACGCGCCTCACTGATGGCCGCCAATGGCCCGTGCTCTCGGCGCGGAAGGTGGGAGGCGTTGTCTGGCATGAGGTCGGCGGCGACGGATCTCTGCCGGACATGGCAGACCGAGTGCGAGTCGAGCTCAATTGGGAACGCCGCTACCGACTGATGCGGATGCACACCGCGTTGCACGTCCTGTGCGGAGTTGTCTTCCGCGACTACGGCGCACTCGTTACCGGAGGCAATATGGCACCCGACCGGGCGCGAATGGATTTCGAGATGGATTCCGCCGACTTCACCCCGGAACGGGTGGCTGAGATCGAGCGAAGAGCCAACGAGGAACTGCGTGCGGGAAGGGATGTCTACATTAAAATCTTGCCTCGCGACGAGGCCTTTCAGATCCCCGATCTGATCCGGACCAAGATCAATTTGCTACCCGAAGGCATAGCCGAGGTGCGGACGGTCGAGATCGCGGGCCTCGACCTGCAGGCGGATGGTGGAACGCACGTTGCCAATACCCGGGAGGTCGGTGGGCTGCGCGTGGTCGGAACCCGCTCCAAGGGCAAAGCCAATAAGCGGTTGGAGATCGAACTGAGCGAACCCGTGGAATTCAGCGCCACGAATGACAACGAGGGCCAGCCATCGTGACGGGTACAGTGCAAGGGCAACAGAGCGCGGAGACTTCCCGGCGGATCGAGCCATTTGCGGCTTCGGTCTGGCCCTGGGTCGACCAAATGGCCGAACGGAACCCGGATGCCGTGTTCTTTGGCGGAGGCGTGCCGCCGATGGAAGCCATCCCTGTCGAGCGGCTTCGCGAAGGCGCCGACCGCGCCTGGGCCGATGGTGCGGAGACCCTCCTCTACGGCGAGGTGCGTGGCTACCGGCCGCTGCGAGAGCTGATCGCGGAGCGGATGGCCGGCCGCGGGGCAGTCGTCGATCCCGCCGACGTCCTGATTACCAATGGTGCGCAACAGGGGATCGATCTGGCGGCGCGCATTTTTATCGATCCCGGCGATATCGTGCTCACCGAGGAGCCGACCTTCATGGACGCTCTGCGCGTCTTCCGCTCGCACGAGGCGGAACCGGTCGGAGTGCCAGTCGACGAAGATGGGATCAACGTCGACGTCCTGGTCACGCTCCTCGATCGCCTGCCCCGGCGCCCGAAATTTCTCTACACTATCCCGACGTACCAGAACCCGATGGGTGTCTCCATGTCGAGCGCGCGCCGGCGGGCACTGGTTGACCTGGCCCGGGAGCGGGGCTTGGTTATCGTCGAGGACGATCCATATGGGGAGCTCTCCTATGACGGGGATCCGCCACCGACGCTGAAATCGCTCGACCCCGAGGTGATCTTCCTTGGCACCTTCTCCAAGGTGCTGGCGCCTGGCTTACGCGTGGGGTGGGTGGCATCCTCGCCGCGGTTGCGCGAGGCATTCTTCAACGTAAAAGAGGGCACCGACATCCACAACGAGCGGATCATGACCCGCACCGTCTATCACTCGGCGCTTGGTTTTCTCGACGAGCACATCGCCGCCACGAGGGAGATCTATCGCACCCGTCGGGACGCCATGCTGGCTGGACTCGAACGCGAGATGCCAGACGGTGTTCACTGGACGGTGCCGCAGGGCGGATTCTTTCTCTGGGTCACGCTGCCTGGTGGCTACGAGACCGACGCCATGCTCCCGGACGCGACCGATCGCGGCGTCATCTACCTGCCGAGCTCGTGGTTCTACCCCGATCGCTCCTGGACCCGCTCGATGCGCTTGAACTTTTCCGCGCAGCCGGAGGATCGGATCGCAGCGGCGATGCGCAGTCTGGCGGAGACGATCCAGGCGTACTAGACCGGGAGAATGCCGCGGCGGGTGGCGAGGGTCACGGCCTCGGTGCGGCTAGCGGCGCCTAGCTTCCCGAGCAGGGAGCCGACGTGAAACTTGGCGGTGTGCTCGCTGATGCCAAGCTCGCGAGCAATGGCCTTGTTGGGCAGACCCTCCGCCACCAGCAACAGCACCTCCCGCTCGCGCGCCGTCAGCGTCTCCGCCGTCTCACTCGTTCGAGCATGAGCGTGCACGCCAGTCGCTCCGGCAACGGTCGGGTCGAGCACGATGAGACCGGCCGCGGCGGCCCTTACCGCCGCGGTCAGCGCGACCGCGTCCACATCGCTGGGAAGGTAGGCGACCGGGGCACCGGCGAGACCGGGACCATCGGTCGCCGGATCCGCGCCAATCATCACGAGCGCGGATTGGGGAAACGCCTCGGCGACAGAGAGGATTTCTTCAGGCTCGCCGGCGGAGTAGTCGACGACGATCGCGGAGGGGGCATAGCCGGCGTCGCCAAGCTCCACCCCCTCCGTCGCTATCGGCTCCAGGACCGGATCGCTGGACAGGAGGGTGACTAGGCCCGCGCGGAGCGCGGGATAGGCAGCCACTACGAGGACGCGCTGGCGAGTCCCTTGGCCGTCCGTCACACGTGCTCCGTGGGAACCACCGTGAAGTGGCGCGGCTCCCCGCCGCGCAGGACCCCGATCTCGACGGCCTCGCCGGGATTCAGACGGAGTGTGGCCGCAGGCACCGACTCGGCATCCACGACCGACGTCTCTCCAATCGTTACGACGATGTCGCCGACGATCAGCCCCGCCCGGTCCGCCGGCGAGCCCTCGGGGATCTCGGTGAGCAAGAATCCGGTGTCGTATCCGGGCAGCCGCAACGGGACGGCGAGTCCGTGCAGGCCAAGCCAGGCGCGACGGTCGCCGGGACGCTCGCCGGCGACAAACCGCTCCACGGCCGAGCTCGGGATCGACAACGCCAGGCGGCCGCTGACCATGGTGTTGATGCCGATGACACCGCCCCGCGCATCGAGGAGCGGTCCCCCGGAGTTGCCGGGACGCAAGGTGACGTCGGTCTGGAGCCAGTCCCCGGTGCGCGGCCCCTCCAGGGTGGCGGCTTGTCCGGCGGCGACGACGATGCCGGCGGTTGCCGCATTCCGCAGTCCGGGCGGGTGACCGACCGCGATCGCGATTTGACCGGGCCGGACGATGCTGGAATCGCCGAGGCGGGCCGCGGGTAGGCCATCGGCGGCGATTTTGACGACGGCGAGGTCGCGGTCAGGGTGACGGGCGGCGACGATGCCGGTGAACTTGCGGCCATCATCGAGAATGACGTCGACGCGATCGCCCCGGATGACGTGGCGGTTGGTGACGACGATCCCTTCGGAGCGCCAGATGACACCGGCGCCGTGGCTTCCGCCATGACCGACGAGCACGACTGACGGTTTTATTTCCGCCGCGATGTCGGCGATCGCTTCGGAGAGCGCCAGCCCGGCGAGGGCTGGCGCGATTGGAGCTGTCCGTGATTGCTCACGCTCGAGAGTCACTGACATGTCAATGGTTTCCGCTCTATTCCGCTTGGCGCTGGCGCTCGCCGATGGTGACCGCGATCTCGCGCGGTTCGCCACCGCGGGCGATGCTGACCGGGATGCTCTTGCCAACGCGATCCCCCGCGAGGAGCTCCTGTAGCTGCTCGACCTGGCCGACCGTGGTGCCGTCGACCGCGAGAATGACATCCCCGAGCATCAACCCGGCCGAATCCGCGGGACCGCCGGCTTCGACGGAAACGATGAGCAGACCGAGTTCCTGACCGTTCGCGAGGGCGCGAGCCAGCGCCTCCGGTAGGCGGACGCCCTGGGCGCCGACGCCAAGATACCCGCGGCGGACCCGACCGTGCTGAAGCAATGTGGCCACGGTAGCATCGATGGTTGCGGAGAGTACGGTCAACTGTCCGGACCGGCCAAGCGTCGATGAGTTCAGTCCGATGAGGTTTCCAACAGTGTCGACAAGCGGACCCCCGGAGAACCCCGGCAACATGGCGACGTCGGCTTGGACATAGCGATCGAGAGAGGCCCCACCGCGGAAGCGCAACGGTCCGCCAACCGCGCTGACCACGCCGAGCGAGGCCATGACACCGCTCGGACCCGGCCGGGCAATCGCCATGGCGATATGACCGACCTTCAGCTCGACGGTCGTGCGTGACAACGGCGCCACGTCGGAGGCGGTGATACGCAGCACGGCGAGATCGCTGCCAGGGTCTCGCCCGACCAGTTCAGCGGCGACCGTTCTGCCGTCGGGTAAGCCGATCTCGAGCTCCTCGTCCCGCTCGACCACGTGGTTGGCGGTGACGATCAGCCCGTCGGCGGTCCAGACGATCCCGCTGGCTGGGTGGCGACGGCGCCCGTGGACCGTGACGACCGCAGCCCCGGCGTATTCAACGGCCCCCGCGAGTTCGTCGGAAACATTGGCCAGCAGCGACGAGGAAGAGAGTGTGGTTGACACCGATGATGCTCCTTGCTTCGAGCGAGTGACCGGCCGCGAGAAGGCCGTACTCAGGCGACGAAATCCGGGCGCGCCGCGAGCGCGGCGACACGAACAGCCTAGAGTGCTTGGCATCGCACGCCATCGCCGAAGTGGGCGAAACGTGGCCTAGCCGTTCGGGGAGGGCGCGCTCCCGCATCAGATACGAAACACGCATGATTCTGAGCGCCTGTGGAGATTTTGGTCGACTTCAGGAATGGGCTGAGCGCCGAGACGAGATCCCTCGTTCTTTGGCATGACACGATCGTCGATCGCCACTGTAGACTCCAGCCGAGACGAAATGGGTCAAGATCGCGGGAAGATGATGTCCGACCAAACAGGACACGCGTTGAGCATCGAGACCGCCGGGCTCATGAAGCGCTATGGCTCTGTCGTCGCACTCGATCGCGTCGATCTGGCCGTGCCGCGGGCCGCGGTCGGGCTGCTGGGACCGAACGGCGCCGGAAAATCGACACTGCTGAAGATTCTCCTCGGGCTCTCACGCCCGAATGGCGGTCATGCCCGGGTGTTGGGGCGCGACGCGGTTGCGGACGGTCGCGAGCTGCGGATGCAGATTGGCTACATGCCCGAGACGGATACCCTGCCTGACAACGCAACCGCCGCCGATTTCGTCTCACACATGGCGGAGATGAGTGGGCTGCCGCATCGAGCGGCGCGACAGCGGGCGGCCGACGTGCTCTATCAGGTTGGTCTGGATGAAGAGCGCTACCGGTTGGTCAAGGGATTTTCGACGGGAATGAAACAGCGGGTCAAGCTCGCCCAGGCAATCGTGCACGATCCCGAGTTGGTCTTCCTGGACGAACCGACAAATGGGCTCGATCCGCTCGGACGGGAGGAGATGCTCGACCTCATCGGCCGTATCAACCGGCAACTCGGCATCCTGGTGGTGCTCTCCTCACACATCCTCGACGACGTGGAACGAGTCTGCGACTACGTGGTCGTGCTCGATGGTGGCCAGGTCGTCGCATCCCAGCCGCTCCATGTACCGGACGACGACACGGCCGATCTGCATGTCCGCGTCGACGGCGATCCTGAGCCGTTTCTGAAGAGCCTCGAGGGGCTGGGTCTTGTCGCCAGGCCCGCGGGGATCGAGTACACCTCGGATGAGTTCATCGTCGCCCGCGATGGTGGCCGAGCGGTGGATGCGATCCGGGATGCCGCCGCGATGACCGGATCGCCACTGCGTCTCATGCGACCGGCGACGCGATCGCTGGAAGACCTCTACGTGGACGCGGTCGGCGCCTCCGACGGAGCCCGAAGCCAGCGGCGGGCGAGCAAGCGGTGAGCGCCGCGCCGAGCCAATACGGCGAGATTTTCGACCGGGGGTACCACCGCTACGATGGACCCCGCCTCGGTCAGGCGCACGCCATCTGGGCGCTAGCGCGCTATTCGATGGCCCGCTCGCTGGGAATGCGCAGACCCTGGACAGCCAAGATCATCCCGATGCTGCTCTACGCGGCGGTGGCGATCCCGGTCTTGATCGCCATTGGCATTCGCGCGTTCTTCCCGGCATTTCAATTTCTTCGCTACCCGGAGTTCTTTGGTGCCATCTTCTTGTTGGTCGGCATCTTCGTCGCGCTGATCGCGCCGGAGATGATGTCGAGCGACCGACACGACCAGTTGCTCCCGCTCTATTTCTCACGTCCAATCGGCCGCGGTTCGTATGTCCTGGCCAAGCTCCTGGCCACCGGAATCCTGACCTTATCGATGTCGCTCCTGCCGGCCGTGGTGCTCTGGCTTGGCAACGGGTTGCTTGCGCCGGAGCCGCTGCCGGAACTGAGGTCCAGCCTCGGTGATCTCGGTCGCATCGTCGTTGCCGGGACGATGATCGCGTTTTATCTGGGAGCGATCGGGCTGACGATTTCCTCGTTCACCGGCCGCAAGAGTGTCGCCGTCGGCGTGATCATCCTCGGCTTCGTGCTCTCAGAATCGCTCTCACTTGCGATTTCGGAGGCGCTCCGTGATCAACCCGATGTGGCGCGCTGGGCATTAGTGATGAGCCCGACGCGCACCGTCATGGCGCTCGTCGGTGGACTGTTTGAAGAACCCGAACTGTCTGAGGGCGTTCCGGTCAATGCGGCACTCGGGGTGATGGCGGCCGTGATCGCGATCTGCTGCGTGATCATGTTCGCCTGGTACCAGCGCCGTGACTGAAACGCTGAGTGTGAACACACATCAGACCTCGACTGAGCTCACCCCAAATGAGTTGCCTGGACTGCCGCCGGGCTCAGAAGCGGTCATCGCCCTGCAAGGCGTCGCAAAATGGTACGGGGATGTGGTGGCGGTTTCCGATCTGTCCGTCGGTATCGGAGAAGGCGTCACTGCGCTCCTCGGCCCGAACGGCGCCGGCAAATCGACGATCCTCAACCTGGTCTCCGGACTGATTCGACCATCGAGCGGAACGGTCCGGCTTCTCGACCGGCCTGTGCGCGGCGACACGAACCTTTACCGGGAAATTGGCCTCGCCGGGGAGCAGGAGCAGCTCTACGGGTCGCTCACGGGCCGGGAGTTCGTTCGCTTCAACGCCATCTTGCAGAAGACCCCGGATCCTGACCTGGCGACCGAGCGGGCTATTGCCCTGGTCGATATGGCCGGCGCGGCCGATCGGCCGGTCGGTGGCTACTCGAAGGGTATGCGACAGCGGATCAAGGTGGCCGCCGCGCTCGTGCATGACCCACGGGTGTTGCTCCTCGACGAGCCGCTGAACGGGACCGACCCGGTGCAGCGAGCCAGCTTGATCGCGCTGATCCGGCGTCTCGGCGACGAAGGGAAGACCGTGGTCGTCTCCTCGCATGTCCTGTCGGAGGTGGAACGGTTCGCCCGGAATGTGCTGGTGATCGTCAACGGGAACCTGGCCGCCGCCGGTGATTTCCGGACGATCCGGGAGCGAATGGACGAGCGAGACCACATCGTTCGCATTCGTTGCGACGACCCGCGGCGGCTTGCTGCGGTACTCGTCACGGAGCCGGAAACGACCTCGATTCGGATCGCGGGCGACGGCAGACTAATCGCGGAGACGAACGACGTTCGTCAGTTCAGCCGTCTCGTGCCGGAGGTCGCGCGCCGTGAGGGAATCCGGTTGTTTGAGATCAAACCTGTCGACGAGTCTCTGACGTCGGTCTTCTCGTACCTGGTCGGCTCGTAAGCCGTGGCGGCGCTGTGGCAATTGCTGCCGGTCACCACGTTGACGATGCGCCAGTTCACGGGCGGTCGCACGGCGCGACTAGCGCTCGTGTTGAGCCTGATTCCGGCGCTGTTCGCGGCGATCTACGTTGCCCGACCATGGGAAGTGACACCCTACGAATTCACGATCGACCTTTTCCGGGAGTTGATCGTACCGACGCTACTCCCGATCGTGGTGCTCTTACCGGCGACGGCCGCGTTTGGTAACGAGCTCGAAGACGGCACGCTGCCATATCTCCTGATGAAGCCGGTCAGCCGCCTGCGGCTGGTCCTCGGCAAGTACGCCGCTGTGCTGCTGGTCACCATCCCGGCGTTACTTATCGGACTGGCAACCACAACGCTGATCGCCTCCCGAGGTCCAGCCGCTGGGGATCTGGGACGAGTCTTGATCGCGATGGCGGGTGCGTCGGCGGCGGCGGTGGCACTGCTGGGAGCGGTCTTTCTCCTCGTCAGCTTGCTCATCCCGCGCGCGTTGCTGGCCGGCATGATCTACATCTTCGCCTGGGAGAGCCTTCTCGGCCGGTTCCTGCCGGGGGTGCGGGCCATCTCCAGCCGGGAACATTCGCTGCAAGTGTTCGACGGTATCCTCAATGACGATTTCCCCGCGGCTTCGAACGCGGCGCTGACGATGCTCGTCGTTGCCGTGGTGTGCCTGCTGCTTGCCGTGTGGCGGCTGCGGAGTATCCAGGTCGACTGAGCCGGCAATCCAAAGGTGTCGAAGGTGTTGAAGGTGTTGAACTTTCAGGGGACTCGCGGCGCGCGAATTCTTTGACGGCGAGCACCGGCTATCGATGCTGGTCCACCAATCACGCCTCAGGAGAAACAAGGGACGAGCGCGGGGCGAGCACACGCTCGCGGTATGATCGCGCTCCACCGAATGACGAGCACGATTCATGGAGGAGAGAGGAATGGCGGCTGATAGTTCGCGGTCTCGCCCACTGAAAATCGGTGTCCAGCTGCCGGAGGCGGAGCGTGTGGCACCGTGGAGCGACCTGGCGCGGATGGCGACGACCGCTGAAGCACTCGGCTATGACTCGATCTGGGTCGGCGACCACCTCATCTTCCGGGACGGCGACGAGTCGCCGCGTGGTCCC
>DASUQU010000343.1:0-2783 GCA_036280495.1 Thermomicrobiales bacterium
ATTGTTAGCAAGGACGCGGTGCAGCACACGGAGCAGGTCCATGGCACCGTGCGGCATGAAGAGGTCTACGTCGACGAGGATGCTGTCGTCGATACCAACCTCATTGACCGTTCTACGGAAGGCTCCTCGCGCCCGCTGTAGGGCGCCGCGCGACCGCCCTCCCCAACACGGTCCACTTGGTGCCCTGGCTTTCTCAATGGAAGCCAGGGCACTTTGCTTACCTTGTGGATCCAGGAATCAGCCGGCGTGGTGTAGAACCCCTCAGTTTCTCCTTCCGAGACCTTGTGGGACCACGAGCGGCTTCTTTGTCCACGTAACATCTACAGGGACAACTCGATCACATCTGCGCGCCGAGGTCTCTTACAAACACGAACCCGGCCGCGAGAGCCGGGCACGTGCGGGAAGAGGGAGGGGTGGAACGCTCTCGCGTCCCGTGGGGTCTGGAAGGGCGTCGAGGCGTAGGGGACGACGCTCACCGCAGTTGTCTACGTCGCCGCCCAAGGGCCGGATTCGTGCCGCTACCCAGTTGCACCGTCGCGTTCGAATTGGCAATGACCGCTTCGGGGACTGGGGCGTTATCGACCTTCGGCCTTCGCCCGTGTCCCCCAGTTTCCTATCCCGCGGAGTCAGGAGCGTCACCCACGCCCTCGGCGCCCATCGCGTCGATGACGGTTACCATGACCCGTACCGCAGCCTCAATCGCAACTAACCCCTCCAGCAACCTCGCCCGCTCCGCATCGGATAGAGACGGTGAGCGCCGAACGCTGCGCGCCAGGAGCTGCGCACGGCCATGGATTGCGGTCAAGGGGGTCTTCAAGTCATGGCGCAGTTGATCGAACGGATCGAGCGGAGGATGTATGGCGGGGTCGTCTGGGGACGGCATCCGAGAACCTCGGGGTGGAAGCGTAGCGGTAACGTACCGTCGCGCTCGCAAGGTCCGGGCCTTCGTGGCCGTCGCGTTACGTCTCCCCGATCATCTCCTGGATCGCCTCGAGCATCGCCTCCAGGTCGAGCGGCTTGGCCAGGAAGCGGTGTTTCCCGTAGCGAGCGGCGTGGGCCTCGGCGCGCGCCAGCAACTGGGGATCGGTCGAGACGATGAGGGCCGGAATGCCGGCGGTATCGGCATCCGCGTCCAACTGCTCCAGCAACTCCCACCCCGCTTCTTGCCCAATGGCGATATCGATAATGAGCGCGTCGGGTTGGAGGGCTTCGATCTGGGCGAAGGAGTTGGGAGCGAAGTTGCTGGTGGTGACGTTGTAGCCCTCCTCCTGGAACAGCTCACGGATGATGTTGAGGAACTCGACCGACGCGTTGATAGCGAAGACGTGCGGGCGTCGTATCTGACTGTGGGGCTCCATTGCTCCCTCCCTAGCGAGCGCGCCAATGCACGGGCACCGGTGACCGTGTCGGGCATGCCGAACGTCCATAGTCGGGGCATGCGGCGGAAGCGAGAACATCCGGGTCACGAAATCATGGCGCGGACCCACCCGGCGCGCAAGACCTGCACACCGAAGCGGCGCTGCACGATTGGGTGGATCGCCGCGGGCAGCGGTCCCAGGTAGAGCCAGGTGGTTATGGGGAAACGGGCTCGCAGCTAATTCCGCAGCGCCTCGCGGTTCCGTATGCGTGGAGTGATCGAACGCGGGAGACATACCAGATTGAACGAGACGGCCTCTAGGGCGAACTCAATGGGTTGCGCAGTACGACTGAATGGGCAACAGTGGTTGACCAGGGCGGCGGCATTCCTCTGCGCATCACCAGGAGTATGGGCGGTAGCGCCGCAGGAGCAATGGAATCATTGCGCCGCTGCCCGGATTGCGCCAACGGTCGCTCTCCCAGCTGGTATCTCCCCATCCCTCTGGCAACCAGAACAACACCCATCACCCGCGCTACACCGCATCTCGGTTTGCTGGTTGAGGCTGAGAGCAAGACAGGTACGGCGACCGGGGAACTCACCCGACGGCCATGAGGGTGATCGCGGGCTCGATGCGAAACGAGAGGCGGGTATGGGCATCTCGCAGGGCGTGCTCCGCCGCTTCTGGCGACTCGCCGCGCGCGAAGATGAACCCGAGATAGCTGGCGCCTTCCGGCAGCGGTGTCAACGGCTGATTGAGCGGCGCCGTGATCTCGACGCCAGTCACACCCGGCACGGCTGCGGCCGCCTCGCAACCCGACACCTCGCGCAAGATGCCCCCTTTGGGGATCGGGATCATCATTACTCCAGCCGCGCCGCCCGCACGCTCGGTCGACGGCAACGGCATCCCCACCGCATGGCGCAGGATGATCTCCTCGAGACTGAACCCAGCCCCGAACTCGAGCACCGTTGAGCAGAGCCCGCCGATGGAGCGACCTGCCATCTCGATCAGCCAGATGCCCTCGTCATTGATGCGTAGCTCGGCGTGGATCGGCCCCTCGCGCAACCCCAGCGCCGCGGCGGCTTCGGCGGTCCGTGCTGAGATCGCCGCCTGTGTCGCCTCAGGCAGCCGGGAGGGGGTGACGTAGATCGTCTCCTCGAAAAATGGCCCCTCTAAGGGATCGGGTTTGTCGAACAGCGCCAGCGTCTGCAATGCGCCTGCCGTCAGCAAGCCTTCGAGCGCGACCTCGAAACCCGATAGGTACCGCTCGACGAGCAGCTCACCCGAATCGGGCGATTCGCCCTCCCGCAGCACGATCCGCCGCGCCCGCTCCCAAGCCTGAATGAACGTCTCTCGGTCATCAGCCCGGATAACCCCACGGCTGCCGGAGAGTCGTACCGGCTTCACCACGACGGGGAACGGAATCTC
>DASUQU010000344.1:0-11584 GCA_036280495.1 Thermomicrobiales bacterium
TACGTCGTCTCGACATCATTCAAGGACACAGCTGCGCTCTTCAGCTACCCGCCGGAGTGGATCCCTAGCGAACCGACGTCGACCAATTTTCAGACTCTGCTCGAGGAGCATCCCTTTTTCCGTTGGACGCTCAACTCGCTGGTCGTGGCGTCGGCGGTGACGATTGTCAAAGTCGTCATCGACTCGATGGCCGGGTACGCGTTCGCAAAGATGAGTTTCCCCGGACGGGACGCTCTCTTCCTCGTCGTCTTGATGACGCTGATGGTGCCGTTCGCCGCGACGCTGATCCCCCTCTTCATCATCGTCCGCAATCTGAACCTGACGAACACCTACCCCGGTCTGATCCTACCGGCACTGGCGAGTCCAATCGGCATCTTTATGATGCGGCAGTTCATTGAGTCGCTGCCGAGCGATCTCGAGAACGCGGCTCGGCTCGATGGGTGTAGCGAGTTCCAGATCTTCCGCAGGGTCATCCTGCCGCTGATGAAGCCAGGTCTCGTCGTCCTGGGCGTCTTCACCTTCATGACGCAGTGGACGAGCTATCTCTGGCCGCTCGTGATCAGCACCCGCGAGGACATGCTGACCCTCACCGTTGGCGTCCAAAGCCTGCGCTCCCTCTTCACCGTCAATTGGGGCGTGCTTTCGGCCGGCGCGGTGCTCTCGCTACTGCCGTTGATCCTCGTCTTCCTCTTTCTGCAACGCTATTTCATCGCCGGGTCGATCGCTGGCGCGCTCAAGGAGTAACGTGGGTCACGTCGAGCTGCTCCAGGTCAGCAAGCGGTATGGAAACACCGAGGCCGTTTCGGCGGTGTCGCTCGGAATCCAGGACCACGAGTTCGTGGTGCTGCTCGGACCGTCGGGCTGCGGCAAGAGCACGCTGCTGAAAATGATTGCCGGGCTGGAGGAGATCAGCGATGGTGAGATCTACATCGACGGCAAGCTGGTCAATTACGTCCGTCCCGCCGATCGCAACGTGGCGATGGTCTTCCAGAACTATGCCCTCTACCCGCACATGACCGTCGCCGAGAACATCGGGTTCCCCCTCAAGATGACCGGCGTCTCCAAGCAAGAGACAGCACAGCGCGTCCAGCGCGCGGCGCGCTCGCTCGGACTGGAAAGTTTCCTCGATCGCCGTCCTGAGCAACTCTCGGGCGGTCAACGGCAGCGAGTCGCGCTCGGACGGGCGATCGTCCGCGAGCCAGCCGTGTTTCTTATGGATGAACCCCTCTCGAATCTCGACGCCCAGTTACGGGTGCAGACCCGCGAGGAGCTCCTCCGGCTACACTCCCGGTTGCAGACGACGACGATTTATGTCACCCATGATCAGATCGAGGCGATGACGATGGGCCACCGTATTGTCGTCATGCGCGGCGGACAGGTGCAGCAGGTGGGCCCTCCCCAGGAGGTCTATGACGAACCGGCGAATACCTTCGTCGCCGCCTTCCTCGGTAGCCCACGCATCAATCTCCACACCGGGACACTCAGCCATTCCGACGGAGCAGTCTTTCGCGCGGGTGACGTGGAAATTCCGCTACAACCGCGGCTGACCCGGCTTGTCAAGCTCAATGGAGCCACCGCAGAGAGCGCTCTTGGCATCCGTCCGGAAGACGTGCGCGTCGTTCTCGATCCGGCATCGTCCGGCGCTCTTGACGAGGACGTGCTTTTGCCGGCCACGGTCTCCCTGGTGGAGCCGGTCGGCTCGGATCTCTTTGTCAGCGCGACGACGGGCGATCTTGCATGGACCGCCCGCGCGGAAGCGCGCCTCCCGATCGAGCCCGGCCAGCGTATTGGACTCGCGCTCGACCTCCGGCGCGCACATCTCTTCGGTGCGGACGGGCGGAATCTTTCTCTTGCCCACTAGCAGCCCGACAGATGAATGATTCACCGGCGGGGAGAGACGCGATGGCGACCACCAGCGAGATCGACCCGCGGATCGTTGGGAGACTCCTGGACGCGGTCGACCGCCAGCAGTCCGCGCTGGAGGAGTTGGCTCGCGCGCTGATCGCGTGCCGCACGGACAGCCAGTCGGCGGAGAACCCGGAGTTCTCGACTGAGGCGATCCGCTGTCAAGATATCGTATCGACATGGCTGACCAATCTCGGCGCCAGGGTGGAGCGCTGGGAAGAGCCTCCTCGCTACCCTGTCGTGGCCGGGAGGCTTACGGGATCCGGATCCGGACGATCGCTGGCTTTCAACGGACACGTCGACGTTGTCCCCGTTGGGGACGCGGCCGCCTGGAGCCACGATCCATGGGCCGGCGAATCCGCGGCTCGGCGGCTTTGGGGTCGCGGCGCGGCCGACATGAAAGGCGGCGTGGCGTGCGCCCTGGTCGCTATGCGCGCGATTCGAGAAGCAGGCATCGCCCTCGCTGGTGATCTCTGGGCTCATATCGTGGCCGACGAAGAAGTGGTTGGGCAGAGCACTCGCCATCTCCTCCGGCGCCTGCCGGCAGTCGATGCCGTGCTCGTGGCAGAGCCGACGGATCTCGCGATCATGCCGGTCGAGGGCGGTCTGGTTCACTTCCGGATCGAGATCGACGGCCGCGAGAGTCACGCCGGAAACCGCTACATGAGCGTCCATGCTGGCGGACTCGGCAACCGCGCCGGCGTGAATGCGATCGAGAAAGTGCTGCGCGTCGTGACCGCCCTACAGGACCTGGAGCGGCAGTGGGGCAATTTTCGCCACCATCCGATGCTCCCGGCCGGGTTCAACACCATCATGCCGGGAATCATCGTTGGCGGTCCCGGTGGCGGCGCAGACGGGAAGCTCAATGTCCTGTCGAACCCTGGCACCTCACCGAACTACTGCGCGGTCGAATATAATCTCTGGTTCCTGCCAGGAGAATCGTTCGAAACGATCCGGGACGAAGTCGAGTCGTTCGTCCAAGCGGTGAGTCAGACCGATCCGTGGCTACGCCAGCATCCGCCACGCTTCACATGGAAGCTGCGCGACATTTATTTCCCGCCCGCGGAGACCCCGCCCGATCATCCATTCACTGAGAGTCTGCTGTCCGCGATCGAGAGAGCAGGACGAGAGCCGAGCATTGAGGCGTTTACCGCGGCCTCGGAACTGGCCTGGTACGCGGAAGTCGGGATTCCGGGTGCCATCTTCGGCCCGGGACGCATCGCCCAAGCACACAGCCCGGATGAGTTCGTTGAACTTGACCAGCTCCGACTCGCCTGTGCGGCGATGACCCTGTGTGCCGTGGCCTGGTGCGGAGTCGCGGGGTCTTGAGAGTGGACCCAGACGCACCGGGGCGACACCTCCACACCAGCCGCGCGTTTTGGCCGGGCACCTCCATCTCTCTTTGACGCTGGGTGTCCAGCCTCCAGGGGCTGCGCCGTGACCGGCCTGGTCTCGAGCTGTTGAGACGCCTGCAGCGTGTTCGTACTAATTCACTGACCCGTGCGCGTCCATCCAAGCTTTCTCGCTCAGATGGCACGGCATATGCATAGTTTCGGTGGCGCCGGACGCGCTCGGCGTCGCGCGGATTCGGTGACAGCCGAATCATTGTACTAGAGCCTTGGTCGTGACTCTCATCTCGTCGAAACGAGTCGGCTCCGGTCGTCGGCGCCCGGCTCTGCTCGGAGAGCACGAAGCTGCCCGCGCTTGATGTCTGTGGCTCGACAGACGCGGCTCACCGAGAGGCATCGGGTGCAAGGTGAGCTCGACCCCTGCTTCGTCGTGGGCAGGTTCGCCGTAGCCCGCGTAGTGGGCGTAGAGGAGGAAGTTGGATGAACACCGACCCTCTTGGAAACCGAGCGGTGGAATCGTCCGCGACCGGACGTTTCGACTCGACAGGATTGCCGCCGACGGCGGCGACAGGAGTAATGGGAGTGCCTGCAGTGGAAGTTGACGTAGCTGACGTGCCCATGCGAGATCGAATTCGCTGGGGACCGATTATTGCCGGCGTGGTCACCGCCTTCGCCGTTCTCCTCTTCTTATCTGTTCTCGGGCTAGCTCTCGGCATTAGTGCCCTGGGCGGCGATGACGATCCCCAGACCTGGGGCACCGCCGCCGGAATCTGGGGCGGTTTAAGCCTCCTCGTTGCCTTCTTCGTCGGCGGCTGGATGGCTGCGCGTGCCGCGGCGACGCTCTCTGAGTCGGACGGACCACTCAACGGATTCGTCACTGGGGCGGCCACCCTCCTGCTGCTGCTGTGGCTGGCCACGACCGCGGTCACTGGCGCGCTCGGATTCTTCGCCTCCACTGTGAGCAATATCGCCGGCGCCGCGGGCCCCGTAGCGATGGAGGCCGTAGAGCAGGGCGCTGTTCCAGAAGAGGCGCAGACTGCAGCCGATCAAGCCGCCGAGAACCCCGAGGCCGCGGTCCCGGCGGAAGTCGAGCAGGCGGCGCAACAGGCGCAGGAAACAGCAGCCGAGGCCGCTGGTCCTGGCGCCTGGGGGACGACGATCGCCATCATTCTTGCCATTGGGGCGGCGACGCTCGGTGGAATGGTTGGGCGCAATGAGCGGATGGTTCTGCCAGGGTCGCGAACGATTGTTGCTACCCGATAGCTGTCTCGCCACTCAGCGACAAGAATGGGGGCCGCAAGTACGGCCCCCATTCCTGTGCCTCTGCGATGGCTATGCGGATTTCTCGGTCGCGAACTCTCTCACCGTGTCGAGCAGTACGTTGAGGTCGACCGGCTTCCGCAGCCCGGTGACGGCGCCGGTGGCCCTCACAGCTGTGTCGCTGACCGTGGCCGAGATCAGGATGAGCGGCGCGCGCGGCTCGGGAAACTGGCGATAGCGCTCGGCAAAGGTCAGCCCGTCCATGACCGGCATTCTGAGATCGAGGATGATGGCTTCCGGTCGCGACCGGTTGAGCGTCTCTAGGGCGGTGCGGCCATTTTCCGCGGTTTCCACTGTCCAGCCGTCGTCTTCGAGAGCGGTCGCCATGACCGCGCGTACCCCTTCGTCGTCGTCGACGACCAGCACCATTCCGCTCATGACCTGACTTCCGACTGTCGTTTGGTCTTTTCGGACTGACCACAGCCGGCCGCGACGCGCGTTCTCGCTTGCACGGTCCCAGCACGCACTGTGCCACGCGTCATCGTCGGCAGTGATCTCCGGAGATTCGCCCCCTCGGCGTCGGGAACTGCGTTCACTCCCCCTCTGTACGCGTAACGCGGCCTCGCAGTTCTTCCAGGTCGATCCCAATCAGCCCGGCCGCGACCGTTTCGTTACCGCCAGCCTGCCGCAGCGCCTCTCGCAGGTATCGCGATTCCATGTCCTTGAGGAACGCATCCAGCGACGTGCCATCCGCAATCGCCTGCGCCACGTCGACCGGCCGGCGCGTCTCCTGTCCCGGGAAGGTGACGTGATCGGCAGCGATGACACCACCCCTAGCCATGATCACCGCCCGCTCGATGGTGTTTTCCAGCTCCCGCACATTCCCGGGCCAATCGTGCGCGAGCAAGCGACTCATCGCCTCCTGACTGATGCGTGCCGGGGCAGAGCCACGACCGTATCGATGCTTGTGCAGGAAATGCTCGACCAGTAGGGGGATATCCGTATGGCGCTCGCGCAGCGGCGGCAGCTCGATGGCGATGACATTCAGCCGGTAATAAAGATCCTCGCGGAAGTTCCCGGCCTCGATCTCGCGTGGCAGATCCTTGTTCGTGGCGGCAACTACTCTGGTATCGACCTTGATGCTGCCGGTGCCGCCAACGCGTTCGAACTCCCGCTCCTGGAGCACGCGCAAGAGCTTTTTCTGCGTGGCAAGGGTCATTTCACCGACTTCATCGAGAAAGATGGTTCCCTTGTTGGCAAGCTCGAAGCGACCCTTGCGCTGAGCGACGGCGCCCGTAAACGCACCTTTCTCGTGCCCAAACAACTCACTCTCCAGGAGTGTCTCCGGCAGGGCGGCGCAGTTGACCTTGATCAAGGGCCCGGCGGAGTAGGTCGAGTTGCGGTGAATAACCGTCGCCACGAGCTCCTTGCCCGTCCCGGTCTCCCCTGAGACCAGCACGGTCGCGTCCGATCGCGCAACCCTACCCACGGTCTTGTAGATATCCTGCATAGCGGGACTGTCTCCGATGAGGATCTCGTCCCGGTTGCTCTCGACCAGGAGACGAACGACCCGGTCGCTCAGGTCCTGGCGCTCGAAGAAGCGCTCAACGGCGACAGTGACTTCCTCCAGCTCGAACGGCTTGGCGATATAGTCGAATGCCCCAAGCTTCATCGCCTCGATCGCCGTCGACGCGGAACCAAACGCCGTCATGACGATGATCGGCAGCTCCGCATCGCGTGACGCCCGCAACGTGCGTAGGACCTCGATTCCATCTTTCCCCGGCATACGGATATCCATGAGGACGAGATCGGGCTTTGGCGCGCCGTTGCCATTGAACTCGGCCAGCACATCGTCGCCGGAGGCGGCCTCGGCGACGTCATAGCCCTCATCGACAAGTGCTTCGCGCAGCACATCGCGAATTGCGGCGCTGTCGTCAGCGATCAAGATTCGGTACGCCACGTTCTCTCCACGAAACAACAAGAAACGGCAGTCAATCGGTTGAGATTCACACCGACTCTACCACCTCCGCCCAATCGACACCGGATTCGCCGCTGGTAAGCCGAGGTCGCAACGTGGCATAGAACCTGCAAGCGTGCAATGGCAACGCGAAGATTGGTGATATTCGGCACACCGGGTGCATACGGCCAGTTGGCCGGGAGGGTCAGCACAATGTGCCTCGATTGCGGTTGCGGGGAGCTGAACGAGAGCCATGGTGATTCGCGCCACATCACGATGGACTCGATCCAAGCCGCGGCGCAGGCCTCCGAAATCTCCGTGGAGGAAGCGATCAGGAACATCTCGGACGGCTTGAAACAAGCCCAGGGTTCATCCGGGCAGACGAGCTCGAGCTCGGGCGCTTCCGACTAAAGCAGTCCGGACAGTTCTTTACCGCGCAGTTCCAGGAAGGGCGAGTCGATGTCACAGACTGCTTCACGAGAGGTAAGCGACAAACATCAACAGACGATTGCGGACTACGTGAGCGATATGGCCGCGCTCGAATCGCATATCGAGGAAGCTCTCGACCGCCAGCTGACGGAGGTCAAGGACGATCCGGTGGCTCTGGCGGCGGTGCGCGACTTCCACGATATGGTCAAGGAGCATCGGGACACTCTCAAGGCGATGGAGGAGGAGACAGGCAAGACCATCGGTACGCCGATCAAAGAGGCTGGTGCAGCGCTGGTCGGAAAAGCGGCCGGCATCATCGACCTCGTGCGCACCGAAGGCATCTCCAAGGGTCTGCGCGACGACTACGCGGCCTTCAGCTTGGCGGCCATCAGCTACTCCATGCTTCACACGACCGCCACCGCTCTGGGTGACGGCCGGGTCGCGTCGCTGGCGGAGCGACACCTCCGGGACCACGCCGACGCCATCATGCGCATCAACGAGATCATGCCGGAAGTCGTGATCCGCGAGCTCGAGAAAGACGGGCATCGAGCCGATAACGCCGCGGTAGAGGCCACGCGCCAGGCGGTGCTTCGGTCTTGGCAACATCGCTAATCCAACATTGGGGCGTCCGGTGCTTCGGATGCTCCCGCGAGATACTCACGGGCTCCTCAACGCGTCGATTGTTACTCCTCAGTTTGGCGACCAGCAAGGTGAATGGTCAGCCTCCTCAGTTCCGCTTCTGAGACGGAGACCCAGGTCTAACGTCTCGACAACCCCAATGCACAGCCCGTGAGTGGAAGGGTCGGTGGTCCGTAGACCCCCGACCCTTCCCATTCGCGCCTGGAAATGGACAGTGAACTGTGGCACGATTCTTGCTAGAATGGGCGCGCACAATGGCAGATCCGCTGCTCTCGGGTCGGCCCCGCACGTTCGCGCAACGCACGTGCCAGCCGGCATGAAAGATGACCCATCCACGTACCCCGTAGGACGCGTGGATCGTGCCATGGTTGGCTGCCGGTAGGCCGCTTTCATGAATACCCAGCACGAACGGACGCCGTTACCACGGCACGCGTGGCCGGATCAGAGGAGCGATAAGCGACTACCGATGCAGACCCAAACGACGCACATGGAGCAGAACGTCGAATTCCAGCAGAGCTTTTCGCCGCTGCTGATGCAGGCGAATCACATTCTCAGCCTGTCGCAGACAGAACTGGAAGCGGCCATCAACGAAGCGATCGATGAAAACCCCGCGCTGGAGCTCGAAGACTGCGTCGTCTGCCCTGTCTGCGGGCGCCGCACCGGCGGTGAACCTTGCGCCACCTGCCGCGCGGCGCCGGCGGATGCCCCGCCAGTCACTCGCACGGATGAAGCGCTGCCGCGTGGTGAAACGGAATATCGTGCCCCCAGCACCGCCGATCCCGATTTCGATCCGATGACCTTGATCGCCAGCGCCATGGATGTCCGCGAACAGATTCTTGAGTCGGCGATGGTCAGCCTGGGCGAGGAGCATGAGCGGGCGATTGCCCTGGTACTCGTCGACGCCATTGATGACCGGGGGTTCCTCTCGCTCGACATCGAAGAGATCGCGGCTGAAACCGGCGCCACTCAGGACGATGTCGAGAAGGTGTTGCGCACGATTCAGGAGATCGCGCCGCCGGGTGTCGCTGCCCGCTCACTCAAGGAGTCCCTCCTGCTCCAGGTCGACTATCTGCGGGCCGAAGGTCTCGACGTTCCCGGCATTATCGAGCGCGTCATCGAAGATCATCTGGAGGAGCTTGGCTCGAAGCGCATCGCGCGCATTGCGCGGGCGCTGGGCGTCGAACCGGAAGGCGTCGAAGCTGCTCAGTCGTTCATTCGTGACCAGCTCACCCCTCACCCGTTGCAGTCGAACCAATCGACCACCTGGACTGCACCATCCAGCGGCGGTCATGTAGTGCCCGACGTGGTGGTGACCCTGGAGGGCGACCAGCTCTGGATCGAGGTGCCGAACGCGATTTACGACCGGCTGCACACCGAGGCGTTCTACCGGGCCATCGCCAAACCGGATGCCGCCGCCAAGGACGTCCCCGGTGGCATCGATCCGGCCGCGATGGATCAGACGACGGTATCGCACGCCAAAGCACAGGTCGCCCGCGCGCAGCAATTCATCTGGGCTGTGCGACAGCGTAAGCAGACGCTGCTGCGGGTGGCCGAGTATGTCTGCGCCTATCAGGAACCCTATATCCGAGGCGACGCGCGTGGGCTGAAGCCGCTGACCAGAAGCGAGGTGGCGAATGCGCTGGGCGTGCACGAATCGACGTGCAGCCGCGCCGTCGCCGGGAAGTTCATCATGCTGCCGTCGCGTAAGGTCATCCCGATGAGCGACTTGTTCGCCGCCTCACTCAGCATCAAGCACGTGATCCAGCAGATCATCAGCAACGAATGCGCCTCCGGGACCACGCTCAGCGATGCTCAGATCAGCGACCGATTACTCGATCACGGCATCCGCATCGCGCGGCGGACGGTCGCCAAGTACCGCAGCCAAATGCACATCCTGCCGTCGACCATCCGCTAATCGGCGGGAACACGAGCGGCCTCTACTCGTAGGTACACGCAGTCCAAAAACTCTGTCCCGAACTGGAACTCCATCGATCGAGCTCGCGAGCCGGTCGCTGCGCTGCAATCGGTCTGCTACTTGGTGATTCGCGTCCACTCGTGCATGATCGCGTCGATGGCAGGGTAAGAACTCGCTAAAAGCACGCGTGCAGAAGGGACATACAGGTGGAGACACGCTGGCGGCCGTTCAAGATTGGCCTCTTCGTCCCGCACTTCGAGCAGCCCTGGAACGGGAATTCGCTGCGCTGGGCCGATATCGCCGCCATAGCACAGCGCGCGGAGGAAGTCGGTTTCGACTCGTTCTGGCTGCCCGACCATCTTCTCTTCCGCTTTCCGCAGGTCAATCAGCAGGGGGCTTGGGATGCCTGGTCGCTACTGGCCGCCCTCGCGGCCACCACGCAGTCGATTGAGATTGGGCCCCTTGTCGCCTGCTCCAGCTTCCGCAATCCCGCCTTGATCGCGAAAATGGCCGCCACCATCGACGAGATCAGCGGCGGACGGTTGATCCTGGGTCTCGGAGCCGGCTGGCATGAACCCGAGTACGTTGCCTTCGGCTTCCCCTACGACCACCGAGTCAGTCGCTTCGCAGAGGCATTACAGATCATCACCGCCCTGCTCCGAACCGGTCACGTCGACTTCGAGGGCGCATACTACGCCGCTCGCGATTGCGAGCTTCGTCCTCGCGGCCCGCGTCCGGATGGGCCGCCGATCCTTATCGGCGGCAGCGGGGACCGCATGCTCAATCTTACGGCGCGCTATGGTGACGCTTGGAATGCCGACCGCCAGAACGACGTCGCCGCGGTACAGGCGCTGAATGCCAGAGTCGACGCGGCCTGCCACGACGTCGGTCGTGAACCGGCATCGCTGTCCCGAGTTATCGGCATCCAGGTCGATCTGCTCAATGCGTCCCGGCAAGCCATGCAGCCACGACAATGGGTGATGGCGCCGTGGCCGCTTACTGGCACCCCAGAGGAACTGGCAGCACAGATTCGGCGGTACGCGGAGGCGCGAGTCGAGCACATGATGGTCTGGATCGATCCCGTCTCCATGGCCGGGATCGAGGCATTTGCCCAAGTGCTTGAGGTACTCGATCAAAGGGCGTAAGCGCAGCTGGGTCGGCTGACGCTCTACGTCTCCGTCGCTTCGAAAGACCCGTGGAAGCCTCGACGTCCCGCCACTTGGTCTCCTCAGAACCCGGCCCCAAGCCCTCCGAACGGTCAGGACCAACTTGCGTTACGTGCCGACCGGCCCGGTATTGACGCCACTATCCGCGACTTCGCCATGACGGGACCCAATCCGTGGCTCCCCAGCATCGTTGCCCTCTTCTTCAGCACCGCCGGCTTCCGCGCCCGCCCGACCCGGCGAGTCATCGTGAGTACCCATGCCTTCGAGCAAGGAGCCCCAGCCGGTGCCGCCGCCAGGCGCACCGCTGATGTCGGCGCCACCACTCTGCCGCGGTTCCGTTCCGATTCTGGTGCCGAAGTGCTGACGAATCCCATTATCTGTGCTCAGGCTGGCGTCATCGCCCTGATCACGATCTGACGTCAGTTGCCTCCATCTATGCTGCTGAGCTGAGCGGGACCACTGAGTCAAGAGCGAGTTAGGCTCTTCTCGCCGCAGGTGGCCCCTCATCCAATCCGAGTGCACGTTGCATGCCGGGGTGCCGCCGGTTTGCCCGCACAACTTCAGACCTACGCACGCAGCTTTGCTGCTTGCGCCCGGGACACTGATCAAGGCAGTGAGCGAACGTCTTTATCACAGCAAGACAAGCAACACGCTCGACAGTTGCGCCCACGTTCTGCCAGACATGCAGGAGATGGCCGTGGAGGCGATCGACGCGGCGCTGGCGGCAGCCGCGGAGTGAACCGAGCTGGCGCGGTCCTTGCGGTCCCCGCGAGTGAGCCGATCTGCTTAGAAAGGATCGATTCGCATGGGCCCCGAGAGTCCGATTTGGTTCATTATCCTGGCCATTGCCGCCATTTTGGTAATTGCGTTCTACGTATGATCCCGCCGCTCGACAACTACCCCTCCGCCTGAGCAAGCGAAGACGCCGAACGACGACCGCAACCTCGGGACACACCCTGATCGG
>DASUQU010000345.1:0-6217 GCA_036280495.1 Thermomicrobiales bacterium
GCTTCACCTGAGGCATCTACCCGGACGATACGACCCGTGTTCTCGCCAATTGTTCCGCTACGATCGACAATATAGAAGTCATTGGCAAACGGAGCCTGCGCCAGGAATGCCCCATCGGCAAGTGAAGGCACGACAAAGGGAGAGACCGTGCCGCTGAGCGCTCCTCGCGAGAAGGTCAGCGTCCGGCCATCCTCGATAAGGACATGAATCCGGCCGTCGATGGCAAAGTCGCGGGCATTCACCAGATCGGGGAAGTCTTCGACGGCTGCCCAGACCTGCGCGGGTGAGTTACTGGACGCTTGATCGAAACGGACCAGGTCTCCGTCCCGGGAAAGACCATACGCCGCGTCGCCCCAGATGATGACAGGGGCATCGGGCCGCAATCCTTCGACCTCGGCAACCGCGAGCGGCCGGCGCTGCCAGCTGCCCGATTCGTCGCGCGCATAGGTCGCGGCGCCGTCGGAGGTGACGATGTGGCCGCCGTCGATGGAGACATGGCGCATATCGCCGGCGGATCCACCATTGACGGCATCACCATGCGCCAACAGGGTAACGAGCCGTCCCTGTTCAGCATCGAACTCGTAGAGGCTCCCTGCCGCGACGTAAAGCGTGTCGCCCGCGAGAGCCAGGCGCACCGACCCTTCGCGGGCCTCGGCTGGTAACGCGCCCATCCGCACGACATCATCAAGCCGCAGGATGCGCCACACGTCGTCACGCATGCGTGACAGTTCCTGCTCCCGGCGCACCAGAGCATCACCAGTCGCACCTGCGTCGCGTGCTGCACGAACGGCGACTTCGGCCTCGGCAATCGATGCCATTGCCGTACCGGGGTTATCCAGCGCCCGCATCAAAGCCGTGTCGGCCGCGACGAGAGCAGCCTCAGCGCGTGCCTCTCGCTCCCGCTGTTGGTCGAGAGCGAAGCCCGTGCCGCCAATGGCGATGAACAGAAACAATGAGACAGCGAGGAGCCGCACTGGGACGTGAATGCCGGGACCCCGAGGCAGATTCGCTCGCCACTCAGCCGGCAACCCGGACGATTCACGATACCGGCGGACACTCAGCGCTCCGGGCGCGGCCAGTGCCGTTCGGCGTGCGTCAGAGGCGGTTGTTCGCTGCTGCCGGCTTCCTGAGAACAGCTCAGCGAGGTCGATGACCCAGTCACGCAGACCTTCGAACATCGGAGGCCGCTCGTGGAAAGCTGGCAGTATCGGCGACGGTCTCTCTGCGCTTGCGGGCACGGCGACAACGGTGTCTGGGCGGGTCAGCTCAGACAGTCGTGCACCGCTCCCTGACGCCGCCGGTGAAGCCACACTCTTCAGGCGCGGTGGAAGTGCCGGCTGCAAGCGCGAGCGCAAGCGAGAGCGGCGTGGCAGCCGGGAGATCGAGGCCACGACCGCAAATGCGTCGGCGACACCATGCTGTGCCAGGAGGCGTTGCAGGCGGTCGAGCGAACCTTCGAGGTCTCGAGTCAGCAGCGCTCCACCAAACAGGTCGACAATAGCCTGCTCGTCACGGGCTAACACTCGCCCCAGACTCGTCGTGCAGAGCGCAATGAGGTCGCCGGGCGCCGCCTCGGAATAGTAGAGCCGCGGCGTTTGCTTATCGCTGAACCCTAGCGGATGTGATTCGACGACCGTTGCATCGGGCGCGTAGTCGCCTCGCCACGACGCGATATCTGGAAAGGCATAGACCTGGCCGTCCTGGACGAGGATCGCCTGCGAGGGCGACGCTTGAGCAACGACGATCTCCCGGCCAGCCAGGGCAACCGCGGTTGCGCCAACGCAGGTACGACGCGTCCAGCGCCCGGTTGCGAGAGGGCGGTTCTGGACCAGCACCGCCGCGTTGGCCGCGGCGAAGGCAGTGGCGAGCGCCTCGGCAGATGTCCCCGCTGTCGCGGCAAAGGTCTCGCGAATCGTACGCAGGGCAACCGCGGCGAGCTCCATTCCACGCGGTGACAACTCGCTCGGCTCGACGCAGGCAAGCATGACCCGGCCAAATCGATCCGGAACTGGGGCGACGAAGGCGACCCCAGCGGTGTCTGCCGCCGATCCCTCGGCCAATGCGAAACCGACCGCGGTCACGCTGGCGCGGCCCATGGGCCTTCACCTCCCCGGCCGTGGCCGGGGCGACGGATTATGCGGCGAAGCGATAACCGGAAGCGGGCATCCGAGATCGTCGCACGCGGAGCTGAGACGGTGCTGTCGGGTGCCGTCGAGTGTAGCAGGATCGTGTACGTACGTCTACAGTCGAAGGTCGGGCCGGAAGTGAGATCTTCCTTGCCGTCTGGCCGTCTGCGGCTATCTATAGTGGAGGCAGGGTCGTCTCGCGGAACACTGCGTCGCCAGGGCCTTCTGACCCGCTTTCGGACGGAGGTGGCTCTGCCTCGGTCACCTCTGTTCCTGCTTCGACGCGAGGTTCCCGCTGTGGCGCCTCGCGACGGTGAAAACCGGTCTCCGCGGCGGGCCGAGACGGCTCCAGTGGTCCAATCCCGGCCAGCAGGTCATCGGCCCGTCGCGCCAGGCTCGCCCCCCGGGCGCCCATGCGGCGAGCCGCGGCGACGGCTTCGTGGAGCATCTGGCTTCCTTCGACCCGGGCCCCCTGATTGATCAGCATCTGACCGAGACCAAGCGCGGCCTGTGCTTCCCCGGCGGGATCGCCCCCCGCTCGCGCCTGATTGAGCGCACGGCGGTACGTCACCCCGGCGGCGGGATCTTTGAGTGCGGCCTGCGCACCTGCCAGAGCAGAGAGTGCCTGCGCCAGAACCGTCGGTTGTCCCATGGTCTCAGCCAGCGCGACGCCCCTCGTGAAGTGGTCCAACGCGGCTGTCGTGTCGCCCCGGCTCATCGCCAGCCGACCCAACCGAATACGCAATCGTGTCTCGGTGAGTCGATCGTTTCCCATCGCGGCCAGTTGCAGGGCCTGCTCGCCAAAGGCGATCGCGGCTGGAAGCTGGCCGGTCTCGGCAGCCAGTGCCGACAGGAGATTGAGGAGATCGATCTGCTCTTCAGTTTGGCCCAGGCGCCGGTTGAGCCCATAGGCGTGCGTGTAACACTCCTTGGCACGGGCCGTCTGTCCGCCTCCCGCGTACATCCGCCCCAGCTGCGTCAGGATGTTCGCCTGCAACCCGAGATCTTCCACACGCTGCGCCGCGGCAAGCGCATCGGAGAGGGCGCGCATTGCCTCCTGCGGCTGCTCGAATCGCCACAAGATCTGGCCAAGGGTTGCCAGCCAGCGGGCCTCATGACGGCGATCACGCGCCGCCCGGGCCAGATCGAGCGCACGCATCAGATGTTCGAGGCTCTCCGAGCGGCGCCCGGCCCGGGCGAATGCCATTCCGATGCCGCCCAATGCGCGCTGTTCGAGCGAAACATCGCCCGCCGCGACGGCCAGATCCAGGCCGCGGCTGAAGGCATCGAGTGCGGCTGGAATATCATCGAGATCGAGCAGTGAGGTTCCCATACGAATTGCCCATTCGGCGGCTGCGGCGCGGTTGCCACGCCGGTCCTCGAGCGTGGCAAGATCCCGCTCATGCCCGGCCGCGGCCGCGATTCGCCCCCGGGCGTGCTCGATCTCCGCCAGGGCGGTAAGACAGCGGGCCTCCATCGCCAGGTCGCCGATCTGGCGGCTGACCGTGAGACCCTCCTCGAGTTGGGTCACCGCTTCCGGGATCTTGCCGTTGCGGCGCAGGGTCTCGGCTAGGCTGATCACGATACGACTTTGCAGACCGAGATCGGCCGTCCGACGCGCAGCTTCGGACGCCTGCCGTTGCAATGCCGCCATCGTCTCCAGATCGGTGTTGCGGGGCAGCATCTCGATCTGCCGCACGAGCGCTTCCGCGATACCGTGCTGGTAGTCGAGCCGTTGCGCACCGCGGCCGGCGCGGCGGAAGAGCGCTTGCGCCTCAGTGCGCTCTCCCTCCTTGCGCAGGAGATCGCCGAGCGCGAGCGCCGCATTGACCTCGGCGATGTCGTCGTCTTCCTCGTCGCCAAGCTCGAGTTGTTGCCGCAACAAGGCGCGCGCGCGTTCAGTATCGCCCGCGTCGAGCGCACGCAGACCGAGCCGACTCAGCGCGGCGCGACCGCCCTCGACGTATCCTGCGCGCTGCGCGACTCCGTAGGCGTCACGCAGCAGCCGCTCACGTTCATGGCTGGGATCGTCACCGGGAAGGAGCGTATCAAGTCGCAGCGCGGCATCGACGATCTGGTCGTCGAACCCCTTGGCACGTGCCGCGGCATAGGTCAGTCGAGCCAGGACGACGGCATACTCGCGATCCTCATCGGCCTGCTCCTCGATCACCAGATCGAGGCCTTCGAAATCCTCAGCTGAGAGACGATCGAGCACAGAGGGATCTCGAATCTCCGCCAGACCACCCTGAACCGAACGCTGGCGGTCGGTGACCTCCCGTGCGATGAGGAGCACCGTATCTCCCGCGTTGTCCCGGCGCCGAAATCCCAGCCAATCTCGCAATGACGTCACCAGGCATGCTCCATCGCGAGCGTCTCCGCCAAGGCGTCGAGGGTGAGATTCCCACCCGATACGACGATGCCAACCTTCTGACCCGCCAATTCCTCCCGCATGGCGTATGCCGCAGCGAGGGCGGCCGCCCCGGCTCCCTCGGCCAGCACCCGTGCCGTCTCGAGCAGGGTCAGAATGCCACGGCGCATCTCCGTGTCGGTAACGAGACGAAAATCGTCCAAGCACTGCCAGAGGATCTGGGCCGGAAGGCTGAACGCTACCCGCGTCGCCAACCCTTCGGCAAACGTATCCGCCCGATCGATCTCTTGCAGCTGACCGCTGCGCCAGGTCTCATAGATGACCGGCGCGCCGGCGGCCTGAACGCCGATGACACGCAGCTGAGGCGACAGGCTCTTGCCGGCAAGACAGGCGCCGGACAGCCCGGAGCCGCCGCCGGCGGGGACGATCAGCACATCGAGATCTGGCACGGCTTCCAGCATCTCTACGGTATACGTCGCAACTCCTGCTATCAGACGCCAATCGTTTGCTGGCACGACGAGCTGCGCTCCCCGCTCCATGGCATCGCGCTCGGCTTCGGCGCGGCTTTCGTCGAAATCCCGGCCAGCAAAACGCACCTCAGCCCCGAGTCGACGCATCGAGGCGACTTTCAGCGGGTTAGCCTCTTCGGGCATCCAGACGGTCGCCGGCACACCGAACTCGCGTGCCGCATATGCGATCGACTGCCCATGATTGCCGGTCGACGCGGTCACGACCCCCCGCGCCCGCTCTTCTGCTGACAGGTCGCTCATCAGGAAGAGACCGCCACGAATCTTGAACGCCCCCATGGGTTGGAGGTTCTCGCATTTGAGAAACGCCTGAAACCCAAGCAGCGCGTCGAGCGCCGGAGTGTTGAGCAGGGGCGTGGGGTGCAGGTAGCGAGCGATGACCTCGCGTGCCCCGGCGACATCCGCCATCGTCGGCAGTCGCACACCGGACAGCGGATCGACCACCGGTAGTGGGAGCGTCGACGTGTCGGATGTGGTCGATTTTCTCGTTGTGATCGGCGTCACTCCGATGTCCCCTGCGGCAGTCCATTGCCGGCCGTCATCGCGCGCCTTGACGCGGTCGTCCCCCACATCCATGCTAGCACCGGGTTCAATGGCGGCCCTGTCACAGCGGCGACGAGTGTACGTACAGTACGAAGGCCGGAGCGGCCCATATGGTGACGGGCTGGCAATCAGCGCCGGCGGGCAAGAGCGCGGAGTGAGCAGTGAAGAGCGAGGTGGCCGTCTCCGGGGCGTTCGGCAACCGGTTGATCGAGGCGGCGCGCGCCAACGACAGCCTGCTGTGCGTCGGGCTCGATCCCGTCCAGTCCCAGCT
The DNA here is from genome assembly GCA_036280495.1 of Thermomicrobiales bacterium. Lineage (GTDB taxonomy): Bacteria > Chloroflexota > Chloroflexia > Thermomicrobiales > UBA6265 > JACCXM01. The sequence goes on from DASUQU010000345.1 coordinate 5,836, forward strand.
GCCAAGTCCGCTCGACGCTGAACCGGACGTGACCCGCGCCATCGTCACGTTCAACAGCGGCGTCATCGCGGCCACCTCTGATCTCGTCTGCGCCTACAAGCCGAACCTGGGTTTCTATCTCGCCTATGGTGCGGCCGGCGTCGCCGCGCTGGAAGAAACCCGGCGCCTCATTCCCACGCACATTCCCGTCATTCTCGACGCCAAAGTCGGCGACATTGGCAGCACCGCCGAGGCGTATGCAACCGGCTACTTCGACACGTGGGATTTTGACGCCGTCACGGTCAACCCCTATCTCGGCGAAGACTCCCTGGCGCCCTTCCTATCTCGCGGTGACCGAGGTGTGATCGTCATCTGCAAGACGAGCAACCCCGGCTCGGCCGAT
>DASUQU010000346.1:0-3460 GCA_036280495.1 Thermomicrobiales bacterium
TCCAGACAATGGCGGCATCGTACTCACCAATGAAGTGCTGACTATGGGCCTCCTTGACTTCCTGATAGTCCTGCCGCGCATCCGCGACGTCATCATAGGTGGCGATAAAGGCAATCACCGGCTTCTCGGACATGACGCGGGGTCTCCTCGTCGTTCAAATGCTCATGGGCGGCGCAGCCGCGAATATATGAGCACTACGCTAACACCGAGACTTGGCCCCTGCTGAGGCGGTAGCTATTAACTGTCCAATTGAGTTGATCGATACTGCAACCTGGACCGGGGCGTGGTGCTTGCACCACGCCCCGGTCGATTGTGCCGATTCGGGTTTCTATTCATCGCCTAGGTGACGGCGCCGATCTGTGTACCAAAGTCACGAACCCGGAATGCCAGCACGATCGAGAGGATCCCAACCACGACTGCAAAGATGCCGAAGATCCAGGCGATAGTCAGGATACCGGCCAGGACGTCGGTGAAGACGAGGATGCCGAAGATGACCGCGAGGATGCCAGATAGGACCAGCCACCACTCGTTGTCGATCTCTTCACGCACTCGAATCGCCGAGATGATCGTCAAAATGCCCCCGACCACCGCCCAGGCCGCGATGACGTAGGTGAGGGTGACCCCGCCCAATTCCGGATCCCAAAGAATGATCAGCCCTGCAATAAGGCCGAGGATACCGAGAATGAGCAATGGCCACCGACTCTGTCCGGCCGGCTGATCGCTGAATCCGGAGATGAGCATGGTGACGCCGTCGATGAGCATATAGATGCCGACGAATATTACCCAGGTCAATGGGCTGACGAACGCGAGCAAGCCAATGATGATGAGGAGGATGCCTCTGAGCAGTAGCACCCACCATTTCTTGGCAAGTTCGAAAGCCAGCCCGCCCGCCGCGAGCGCCCGTTCGCCGAGCGCCGCCTGGTCGGGCTGCATCGCGCTTCGTTGACTCATACCGACCCCCCTTACACGGCCCCGCGCCCCAATCCGCGGGCCTGTCCGTGCAATCTCCGGCGCACGCTCTCCCGGCGCCCGTGGCCACTACCACGTGCCTGCAGTCTATCACCCGGGTTCCGGGAACGATAGAGTGATCTAAGCATCAGGCACGAATTGTGCTGTGTCGACAGTTCGCCCAACCCGCGAATTGCATTCCATATCCCAGCCGACCCCGTAGACCGCTGACCTGCGAAGGTTATCGGCGGCCGCGTTCCCTGCTAAAGTCGCACGCTGGGCGGTCCCGGTTGTTTGCAGGGATGAAGGGACAGCGATGGTCGAATCAGGCTCAGATCCAGATGCGCTCGACACGGCTTCATTGCAGGCGCTGGTGCGCGACGTTCCCGACTTTCCGCAAGCCGGGATCGTCTTCAGGGACATCACCCCGCTCCTCGGCAATGGAGCGGCTCTCCACTCCGCGGTAGACGCCCTCGCCGCGCTCTATGAGGGCATCGACTCCGTTGTCGGGATCGAGAGCCGGGGGTTCATCCTCGGCGCTCCGGTGGCATATGCGCTCGGGGTCGGCATGGTGCCCGTACGCAAACTGGGGAGGCTACCGCGAGCGACAGAGCGCGCCGACTATGCGCTGGAGTACGGCACGAACACGGTCGAGATTCACGCCGATGCGCTGCAGCCGGGGGCACGGGCGCTCATCGTCGATGATGTCCTGGCAACCGGCGGCACGGCCGCGGCAACGGCAGAGCTGGTCGAGCGCCTTGGAGGAGAGGTGGCGGGAATTGCGGTATTGATCGAGCTTCCGGAACTCGGCGGACGCGAGCGGTTGGCGGGCTACGCCGTCACGAGCCTTCTCCAGTACTGAACCAATGGTGATCGGGAAGGAGAGCCCGCGAGAGGGGATTGGGGGCCCTGAGGTGTTGGAGAACGACGCGCGGAAGATGACGTTGTCATGATCGACGTCGGACTGATGATCGAAGGACAGTTCGGGATCAATTGGGCCCGCTGGCAGCGCCTGGCACGGGTCGCAGAGGATGCCGGCTACGCTGGACTCTACCGGTCGGATCATTTCACGGAACCCGAGGGCCCACACCTCGACGCGCTCGAGTTGTGGACCTCGCTTACCTGGCTGGCTACCAATACTGCCCGAATCTCCTTCGGGCCGGTTGTGGCGCCGGTCTCTTTTCGTGATCCGCGGATCGCCGCGTGGCAAGCCGCCGCCATCCACGCTCTCGCCCCTGGCCGTCTTCGGTTCGGACTGGGCGCGGGGTGGATGGAGCGCGAGCACGAGGAGTGGGGTTTCGATCTGCTCGGTCTGGATGCTCGCTTCCAGCGATTCACCGAGGCTCTGGAGATCGTGACCCGGCTCTTTCGCAAGGAGGGACCGGTCTCGTTCTCCGGCGAGTTCTATGAGCTTGATGGCGCAGAGCTCGTGCCCAATCCCGTACGTGAGGGAACGCTTCCCATCGTCATCGGTGGCAACGGGCGGCGCCGCACGTTGCCGCTGGCAGCTCGCTTCGCCGACGAATGGAACGGGGTCTACCTCTCCCCGGACGGCTTCCGGGAGCGCACGCGACTCCTCGATGAACTGTTGCGCGAGGAGGGACGACCGCCCGACGAAGTCCGGCGCACGCTGATGACGCGGGTCATCTTCGGTAAGAATGACGACGAACTGGCTGAACGACTGGCGGGCGAGAGCGCTGACGAACTTCGCGCCAAGGGCCAGATCATCGGCACTGCTGGAGAGATTCCGGCACAGCTCCACGAGCTGGAGGCCGCCGGGGTGCAAGGCGTGATGCTGCAATGGCTCGACGATCCCGACGATATCGAGGGGATTGCGGCGCTGGCTCGGGCAACCAGAGGCTGAACACGACGGCGCGGAATGCGTGTCGTGCCGACGGCGGGACCGGTTCACTCGGTCGCATCGTCCGGGATCGCGCCAAGCTGCTGGCGCAGTCCGAGGTTGTCCCAGCCGTCGAACCCGGAGACGAGCACGCCATCGCGTAGATGATCCATGCTCATCCCGCTGACGCGAATCCGGCGGCCAGTCGGAGCGATGCCGAGGAATGGACCCCTCTGGGTACCAGTTAAGGTCCAGCGCGCGACGACCGTGTCTCCCTCGGCGATGATCTCTTCGATCTCGAAGTGGATGTCAGGGAATGCGTCCCGCCATTTGCGCCACTGCTTCTTGAACCCCTCGCGACCCAGCCCGAAGTCCGGGTCGTTGCCGCCCGCGTTCTCCGCGATGAAGCGGTCGATTGCCTCCTCGCGCCCTTGATTCCAGACCTGCTCGAAGAACTCCCGGATGATGGCCTTGTTTGCTTCGGCGGACACGATCGTTCTCCAGTCGAGGAGTCGAGAAGTCGTTAGGTCAAGGTTGGTTGGCGGGTTACCCGTACCGCGGAGCGGACGAACGAACTGCCGAACGCTACTTCTCGCCTCCTCGCCTCTCAGAACCGGGCGTTGAACAGCGCCCAGCGCAGGAAGTAGATCAGGAATAACGCGGCGACGACGT
>DASUQU010000347.1:0-5538 GCA_036280495.1 Thermomicrobiales bacterium
GGCCCCCTACCGGGAGCCCCGTAAGTACGAGGCCCGTTACCAAGGAAATGATGATGCTTGCAAACGACGATCTCATCGATCCTGCACCACGCTTCAGGCGGATTATCCACCAGTATAGTGAATCGTATGGCATGTGGCGAATCTTTGTCAATCCGCCGGCCGAACCAGAATTGAAACGTGGCAGACTTTACACATCTTCGGCGTCTTCGACGGCTTCCAGATCGTGGCGAAAGTGACCGTTCTGCTGCGGGCAGACATGCGGGCCAGGCCCCATCGGCTCCCCGCACATCGTGCACCGGGGACGACCGGCGGCGACCACCGCTGCCGATTCCGCACTTAGATCCCGAGCTTGCGCCCGCGTCATGCGGCATGCGAATGCCGCATCATTTTCTTCCGAGCTGTTCAGGTCGTGGGCAACGATCACGATGCGGTCTTCGTCATCGTCATAGCCCAGTTCCATCCGACCGACCCGAAACTGCTTTCGGGTTTCCAGGTCGAACTCGGGAACGACCGGCGCTGCGGGAAGCACAGGTCCCGCATCTGGAAGCCGGGCAAGCATTTGTTCGAGCGCCAATCCCAGAGCGTGAACCTGCTGCTTCTCCATCCAGACTACGTAGGTTTGGCCATTGACGATCGACAGGAGCCTGAAACGGCGATCGCCGGGTTCACCGACTGCATCGACTTGAATCCGCTCCGCGTCGAGTTCTCCACCCATTCCTTGGAACCACCTGATTATGGCGGGAAGACGAGGCCAGCGCCGGACACGTGGAACGGGCGAAGCATAGCACGATGATCATGTCGAGAATATGCCGATTGCCGCGTTCCCGACCCGGTGGGACGGCCCGCGAAGTTCTACACCGAGACTTCTCCTTATACTCTCTGAGGACAGTAAGTTCGAACCCCACCCGGATAAGCGCGCATGGCAGAAGCACCTGAAATTGCCATCCCCAGAAGCCCACGCCCTGGCCCGCGCCCGGTCGACAGCGATGACGTCGATCCGTTCAGTGCTTCGAGAGATGGCCAGACGAGTGGTGGCAAAGCATCCGTCAGCTTGGACATGGTGAAATCTGATCCGGAAGTGCAGGCATTCATCCGGAACGCGAATCGCAATCTCGGGGTCATTGGTTATACCGAGCACGGATTCCGTCATGTCGGCCTAGTGGCTAACATCGCGCGTAACATCCTGAAGCGGATGGGTTTCGACCGCCGGCAGCAAGAACTTGCGGCGATTGCTGGCTATCTTCACGACATCGGTAATGTCGTCAGCCGCCTGGATCATGCCCGTACGGGTGCGCTACTCGCCCATGAAATCCTGCGCAGGCTCGGCGCGACGCCAGAAGACGCGGCGATGGTGATGGGCGCGATCGGTTCGCATGAAGACGAGGGGCGCATCGGCGAGCCGGTGCATGCCGTCTCCGCCGCCCTGATCCTGGCCGATAAGGCTGATGTCCATCGATCTCGCGTCCGCAACCCCGATCCGACCACCTTCGATCAGCATGACAGAGTCAATTTCGCCGCCACATCGTCCCGGCTGCGAGTGGATCCCGAAGCGAAGTCAGTCACACTCGAGCTGGAGATTGACACCTCGATCGCGCCGGTGATGCACTATTTCGAGATCTTTCTGCCCCGCATGCTTATGTCGAGGCGAGCCGCCGAAGCGCTTGGTTATGCGTTTCATATCACGATCAACGATGTCTCCGTGCTCTAGACGGCACGTAGCGAGCAAGAAGCGGCAGGAGAGAGAACGACGTTGAACCGACTCGGACGGGGCTGGAAGGACTTCGACTTCTATATCCTGCTGACGACCCTCGTGCTGATGGGTTTCAGCGCCATCACCATCTACAGCGCTGACGGCGGCGGTCCGCTGGTCCCATCCAATCTCGGAGTTCGGCAGGCACTATACGGTTCGCTTGGGCTCGCCCTCATGCTGATCGTCGCCAGCATCGACTACCGCATTCTCGGTTCCCTTTCCTGGGCAATCTACGGCGCGTCGATGATCGCGCTCGCGCTGGTACTCGTCCCTGGCATTGGAGTAGAGATCGCTGGGTCGCGAAGGTGGTTCGACCTTGGCTTTACGACGATTCAGCCTTCGGAATTCGGAAAGATCGCGACATTACTGGCTTTGTCATCATTCGTGGCGTCGCGCGGACCGGCCATGCGAGAGCTTGGCAATTTTGTTGTCTCCCTCCTGATCGCGCTCGTGCCGATGGTGCTGGTCTTTCGCCAGCCCGACCTCGGGACAAGCCTCGTCTATGCTGTCATCTGGGTGTCTGTCCTGGCCCTTGCGCAGACGCGAAGGCGCTATTGGGTCGCGCTCGGCGCCGCAGCGCCACTAACCGTGTTGATCGCCTGGGAGTTTTTACTAGCCGAATACCAGCGGCGGCGCTGGACCATCTTTCTCAACCCGGAGGCCGATGCGCGCGGCGACGGTTTTAACTTGATCCAGGCCCGCATTAGCATCGGTTCCGGTGGGTGGCGTGGCTTCGGCATTGAAGGGGGAACGCAGAGCCAACTCGGATTACTGAAGGTCCGCGAATCTGACTTTATTTTCGCGCATGCGAGCGGCATGTTTGGTTTTATCGGCATGCTCGCCCTGATGCTGATGTTCGCGATTCTGCTCTGGCGATGCCTTCACGTGTCGGAGGTCGCTCGGGACGGTCTGGGTCAAGCGTTGGCAATCGGCATCACCGGCATGCTGTTCTTCCAGGCGTTCGTCAACATCGGTATGAACGTGGGCCTGATGCCAGTGACAGGCATCACGTTACCGTTCGTCAGCTCCGGGCTCTCGTCGCTCTGGACCTTCTTGATTGCCGAGGGAATCTTGCAAAGCATTTTGATCCGGCAACGGAAGCTGGCTTTTCAACCCGACTGACCCGGGGACATCAATGGCCATTGCGAGCTTGTAGAGTTCAGACCGGGGCAGACCCGTAATCGACGCTGCCTCCCGCGCGGTCTGGCTGGCGCTGAGGCCGGATCGCCGCAGGGTCCGCACTACCGCATGGACATCATCCTCCGCTGCGGCGGTGTCAGGTGAGGCCGCGACGATCAAAACGATCTCGCCCCGCGGGCTGGCCTCCTCAGCCCAATGACTCAGCGAGTTCAATGTGCCGGCGCGCACGTCCTCATGAAATTTCGTCAGCTCGCGCAAAATCACGGCACGTCGGTCGCCAAGAGTCTCCGACAACTCCTGCAGTGTGAGCCTCAGGCGCCGCGCGGATTCGAATATGACGAGCGGGAAGCCAGCCGTCGCGGCACGGGCAATCAACCGCAGACGCTCTCCTCGCACTCTGGGCAGGAATCCAAGCGTCAGAAAGGGACCGTCGATCAGTCCTGACGCGCTGACCGCGGCCGCCAGGGCCGAGGCTCCCGGAATCGGTGACACTCTATAGCCAGCGGCGAGCGCGGCCGCGACGAGGTCGGCCCCGGGGTCGGAAATTCCGGGCGTTCCCGCGTCCGTGATCAATGCCACGTCACCTGCTGCCAACGCTGCGAGCAGTAACTCGCGTCGACTGCGCTGGTTGTGCTCGTGGTAGCTCACGGTAGGCGTCTTGATCTCGAAATGCGTGAACAAGCGGCGGCTATGGCGAGTATCCTCAGCCGCGATGAGGTCGACTTCGCGCAAGACTCGAGCGGCCCTTGGCGAGAGGTCGTCCAGATTGCCAATTGGCGTTGCCACGATATAGAGAGTGCCCAAGACGCAGGTCCTCAACCGGCCGCGACTTAGAACCGGGAGAAAAATCGCAAACTGCGTCGACTATACTCCTGTACGGACACAGATGAATCGATCCATTTCCCAGATCCAGCCATGTTCTAGAGGAGATTCCGCATGACGGTGCCGTCGCTCTTCGGCGACAGTGACAGCGACGAGGGCCTGGCCGCCACCACTGCCGAAACGATCGCGCCACGAAGAGCGGATGCCGCGTCCACTTCGTCGCTGTATCGAAAGTACCGCCCGCAGTCGTTCGACAGCGACGAGTTGGTCGGTCAAGAGCACATCATCCGCACCTTGCAGAACGCGGTCCGATTGAACAAGGTTGCCCACGCCTATCTCTTCAGCGGCCCCCGCGGGACGGGGAAGACGACGACGGCTAGAGTGCTCGCGAAAGCGATCAATTGCCTCCATGACGACCCGAACCAGCGCCCCTGCAACATGTGCGAGAACTGCCAAGCCATCAATTCAGGGGCGTCGCCTGACTTCATCGAGATTGACGCCGCAAGCAATCGCGGCATCGACGACATCCGGGATCTGCGGGCGCGCGTCCGCTACGCACCCGCGCAGCTACGTTCGAAGGTCTACATCATCGATGAATCGCACCAGATCACCGGCGCGGCAGCCAATGCCTTCCTCAAGACTCTGGAAGAACCGCCGGCCCATACCCGTTTCATCCTCGCGACCACCGATCCCGAGGAACTCCTACCGACGATTGTCTCCCGCTGCCAGAGGTTCGAATTTCGGCGCGTGAGCGTTGACGATATCGTTCGCCGGTTGCAGACCGTCGCGGCTCTCGAAGGCATTTCAGTCGACGACGATGCGCTTCGATTGATTGCCCGTCACGCCACCGGTAGCTTGCGCGATGCTCTTGGTCTGTTCGAGCGATTGGCGTTGGGCATGACAATGTCGCGCGAGCAATCGGCCTCCGCCTCGATCACCGTCGCGGACGTCACTGCCGCGCTCGGTTTGAGCAGGAACGATCGCCTTGAAGCACTTGTCGAAGCGATTGGGCGACGGGACGTCGGCTCGGCTCTACGCGTCGTTCAGGACGCCGTCGACGATGGAGAAGACCCGCGTCAGCTCAACCGGCAACTTCTGGCCTATCTACGACTGCTCCTGCTGGAACGGTCTGCCGGCACAGGCGAGGCGGACTCCCGTGCGCGCGAACTGGCGAGAATGTTCTCTCTCGCGGAGCTGGCCGCACTGGCACGGCGGTTTAGCGAGATCGACTTCAGCATCAAGCACGCACCTTATCCCCAACTCCCTCTCGAAGTCGCCCTTGTCGAAGCGGTGGCGCTCGCCGCAGCGGAGTCCACCGGTTCGCAGTCCAACGAGCGACCGGTCGGGGAGGCACGTTTCGACTCGACGGCCTCGCCCCCAGCACCTCCCACTTCCTTGAGGGACCGCGTGCGCGGCCCATCGCCGATCCGCGAGGTCTCGTCGCGAGAACCAGCACGTTCCAGCCAAAGTGAACCAGCGGCGATTACGCCGCTCCGATCAATGCAAGTCCCCGAAGCGGCCGCGAACGGTGGCGCGGCCGACAATCGTTCCTTCGACATCGAACAGATCGCGGAGTTGTGGCCGAGCGTGCGTGCGGATGTCAAAGCATTGAACCGGCGGATCGAGGCGCTCCTGAGCGAAGTCGATCCAGTTGCCATTTCAGGCAACCAGATAACACTGGCGGTGCCATACCCATTTCACCGTGACAAACTCAACAGCGACGATGTGCGTGAGACAGTAGGGGGCGTGCTCTCGCGCCTTCTTGGCAGAGATATTTCGCTGCAATGCATCCTCCGTAGTGAAATGGTCGGGTCACCTGCACAAAG
>DASUQU010000348.1:0-7074 GCA_036280495.1 Thermomicrobiales bacterium
CGTGGTCGCGGCCATACAGAGCGCATTGAGGATTGCTTCCTCGGTCGCTTCGGCGCAGGCTTCGAAGAGGGGGGTCAAGCCTTCGTTGGATACCATCCGGCAGGATGCGATCTGAGCCGTCTTTTCTTCTGCGCCAGGGAGACCGCGGTTGCCGGTGGCGAAGGCCAGAAAGATGTCACCGGAGGAGTTGGCGCCGATGCCGCCGACGCGAGCCAGACCGACGGTGGCGCGTTGCGCCAGCCGCTCGCACTGATGCGGCAGGAGCGGCGCGTCGGTCGCGACGACGATGATTATCGAGCCATCGCCGAGTTTCCGTCCCTCAAGGCGGGCCCGCCCTTCGCGCAAGCCCGGCACCTCGGAGCAGGGGATCAACTCGCCGACCGGTACGCCGTCGATGCGGAGCAGGTGACGTGCACCGTAGTTGGCTTGCACTAGCACTCCTACGGTCCAGCCGCCGTCCGCCTCGGAGAGGACCCGGGAAGCCGTCCCGATGCCCCCTTTGAACTCGTGACAGATCATGCCGGTGCCGCCGCCGACGCAGCCTTCGGCAACCGGGCCATCGGACGCCTCGTCGAGCGCAGTCCAAACGTGCTCCGGTTTGACGTGCATGCCATTGATGTCGTTGAGCGAGCCATCGTATGTCTCGGCTACCACCGGCAGACTCCAACCCACCTTTAGCCGTTGCGTGCGCTGCACCTCGTACGTGATCAGCGCGTCACGCACAACGCCGACGCTGTGCGTATTGGTGATGGCGATGGGTGAGGTCAGCATCCCTGATTCCTTGACCCAGAGGAGTCCGGTCATCTCGCCATTGCCATTCAGGACGTGATAGCCGGCAAAGAGCGGCTCGGTGGCGATATCTCCTTCGTGCGGCACGATCACGGTAACCCCGGTGCGGACTGGACCTTCCCCAACCACGAGCGGTCCCTCACCGGCAATGAGCGTGGTGTGCCCGACACGCACTCCCTTGACGTCCGTAATCGCATTGTGGGCTCCCGTGGGAATACGCCCGATCGTCACCCCGAGATCCCGCAGTCGCTGTCTCGGCGCCGAGTCGTTCATCGTCCCTGCCATGACCTCCCCGGGCATGTGTTAACCGTCGCCCTCAATCGTCGACCCGCATCGGTGACAGCTCGGGTGCGAGCAGCGAGAGGACGATCATGACGACCGCAATGATCGGCAGCAGGCGCAACGTCGCGTCGAACGAACCGGTGACATCCCGCACGACACCGGCGAGGACCGGACCCAGTGCCGCCGCCGCATAACCGATGCCCAGGACCATACCCGCCGCCGCACCCGTGCGACCAGGTGGCGCAACATCGGCAGGCAACACCAGCGCCATGGCGAAGGCGCCTGAGATTCCGGCTCCAGCCAGCGCCGGCCACAGCCAGCGCCAGGGGTCGGTCAGCGGCATCACGAGCAACCCCAACACGCCGATCAGCACGAACGAGGCGGCCACCAGGCTCGGCGGTCGGCGACGGCGGATCCGGTCCGACCAGCTCGGGAAGAGCAGGATCGCCGGCAGAGTCGCAGCGTTGAAGACGGCGAACAAGCCAGCCGTTGCGGTGGCACTGGTCCCAGCTTCACCGTAGATGGCGGGGAGCCACGCGACCATGAGGTAGTAGACGATCCCCTGGGCGGCGAAGATCGCCGCGCTGATCCAGGCCTGGAAATCCCGCCAGGGCGACCACGCGGCGGCCTCCGCGACATCCAAGGCAGAGAGGCTGCCAGCGCCGGCGGGCGCCTTGCGCCAGGGACGCATCACGACTGCCCAGGCAAATAATGCGCCACCCGCCAGCAGACCCCAGAGCGCTAACGGGAGGCGCCAAGCGGCCGGTTCTCCCACGTAGTCCAGTATCGGTCCCGTCAGCGATGCACCGACGATCGAGCCGCTGATCAAACCCGAGGCGTAGATCCCGGTGGTCACACCCAGGCGAAACGGGAACCGCGAGCGCATGAGCCGCGGCAGCGATGGTTGCGACAGGCCGATACCGGCGCCGAACAGGAAAGTCAGCGCCAGCAGGAGCACCAAACCGGTCGCGAACGCGCGCAACCCGCCTCCGAGGGCGACGAGCGTCAGCCCGACGGCGATCACTGGCGAAGGCCCCCAGCGATCGACCAGCGCGCCGCCGGGCACGGCCATCAATCCCATCATGAGCGTCGGCACCGCGACTAAGAAGCTGGCCTGCGCGAAGGAGAGACCGAGATCGACGGTCAATGCCGGGAGGACGGGACCGATTCCGATGAACCCACTCCGGAGATTGAAGGCCGCAAGCCAGGCAAGCGCGAGCACCGATGTCGTGCTGGGTCTCACTAACCCTCCGGCCAGTCACCGGCACGTCCCCATCCGGTGCGCGAGCCGGCGTCGCCGCGCTGTATCGACTCACGGCGCCCCGCATGAGACCAGGCGGAAGGCCGGGGAGCCTCGTCGCGCCGCGACCCACCCAGCATCAGTTCGAGGGCGGTCAGGATCGCCGCTCGTTCCGAGGGTGAAGGGGCCGGCCGGATCTCGACCAGTTCCGGATCATCGAGGTATCCGCTCGTCGATACACCGGCGATGCGAATTCCGGGGACGCGGGCGGCGCCTGCGTCGCCCCTACCGCCCTTCTCGCCATCTTGCCGCCTTGCCGTCTTGCCGTCTTGCCTTCTCTTCACAGCGGAATATTGCCGTGCTTGCGCGGTGGTGTAGACACCCGCTTGGAGCGGGCCAATGCCAGTGCGCGGATCAGCCAGGGACGGGTCTGGCTGGGGACGATGACATCGTCGACGTAGCCGCGACCGGCCGCTTGCCAGGGGCTGGCGAAGAGGTCTTCGTACTCGGCGACCAGCTCCGCCCGGCGGATGGCCGGGTCATCCGCGGCAGCCAGCTCACGGCGGAAGACGACCCCCACCGCGGCCTCTGGACCCATGACCGCGATTTCGGCAGTCGGCCAGGCGATCGCGAAGTCGGCGCCAATGTGCTTCGAGTTCATCACCACGTAGGCGCCACCGTAGGCCTTGCGCGTGATGACCGTGATCCGCGGCACGGTCGACTCAGCGAAGGCGTAGAGGAGCTTCGAGCCGCGGCGAATGATCCCGTCGTGCTCTTGAGCGATGCCGGGCAGGAAGCCGGGGACATCGACGAAGACGAGCAGTGGCAGATTGAACGCGTCACAGGTGCGGACGAAGCGGGCAGCCTTTTCACTGGCGGCGATGTCGATCGTGCCCGCCAGGTGGCGCGGCTGGTTGGCGACTACACCGACCGCGTGCCCATCGAGCCTCCCGAAACCGCAGATGATGTTCGCTGCGTAGCCGGCCTGGATTTCGAAGAACTCCCCGCCATCGAGAACCGCGCCCAGCACGTCATGCATGTCATACGGCTTCTCGCTCGCCTCCGGCACGAGGGTGTCGAGCTCGGACGACTCCCTCTCTGGGTCGTCATCCGGGGCGAACCAGGGCGGGTCCTCGAGGTTGTTAGCCGGCAGGAAGGAGAGGAGGTAGCGAATCTGGGCATAGAGGTCATCCTCGCCGGCGGCGACGAGATGAGCCACGCCGCTGCGCTCCATGTGGGCAGCGGCGCCACCGAGCTCCTCGTGGCTGACCTCCTCGCCGGTGACGGTACGGATGACATCCGGCCCGGTGATGAACATCTGGCCGAGCCCCTCGACCATTGCCACGAAGTCGGTCATCGCCGGCGAGTAGACGGCGCCGCCAGCACAGGGTCCCGCAATCGCGCTGATCTGCGGCACCACACCCGAGAGGCGGACATTGCGGTAGAAGACTTCGCCGTAGCCGGCCAGCCCTTCGACTCCCTCCTGGATCCGGGCTCCGGCGGAGTCGTTAATGCCGATCACCGGCACGCCATAGCGTGCGGCCAGATCCATCAATTTGACCAGCTTCTCAGCAAACGCTTCACCTAGCGAGCCGCCATAAACGGTGAAATCTTGCGAAAAGACGGCGACGCGACGGCCGTCGATCATGCCGAACCCCGTGACGACACCGTCGCCAAACGGCCGCGACTGCTCCATGCCGAACGCCGCGCCGCGCCCTTGCACGAACGGGTCAAGCTCCTGGAACGATCCGGCATCGAGAAGGTCGAGCACACGCTGTCTGGCGCCGCGCTTGCCACGCTCGGCCTGCTTAGCGGCAGCGGCCTCGTGCTGAGCGTCCACCTCCGCCGCACGCCGGTCCCGCATCTCGGCTTTGTGGCGATCGGAATGTGTCGCTGTTTCGACTGTCATACCGCGAATCGTAGCGGACAGCGGGGCAGTTTGGGACGGAACGAATTCATTCAGACCGCAGGAGAGCACAATCCGCGCTCGGACCACGACCGACCGCAGTCGGGGTTACACCACCGCTGGAATGCAAATTGCGGATCCAAGACGCGAGGTATTCCTGGCAGTTGGGACCATTTCCTGACGACGGTCGCGCTTTGTTCAGGTTCGAGTTGGAGATCAGATCCATGCGCTTCATTCCGACCCGTGTCCACGGCGTGCTCGATTATCTGACAGCCGGTGTGCTCATCGCCGCGCCCTCGCTGCTGGGCCTTCGTCAGAATGGCATGCAACGATGGCTCCCAATAGCTCTTGGCGTTGGGACCGTAGGCTACAGCCTGCTCACCGACTACGAGCTCGGTCTGTTCAAGGTCATCCCGATGCCGGCGCATCTGGCACTCGGTGCGGCAAACGGCGCGCTCCTGGCGGCCTCGCCGTGGCTCTTCGGATTCGATGAGGAGGTGTCGGCACCGCACCTCGGTCTCGGGCTCTTCGAGCTAGCGGTCACCGCCTGCTCCCAGTCCACGTCGGATCGCGTAGTCGATTCCACCGCCCGCTCCGCCGTCTAGGGCGGGCCGTCGACCCAGGGAGTAGCGCCGTGGATCGTTCCCAGCACCACAAACGAGCCACCGACTTGGCCAGCACACGTGTGCCCTTGCATCCATGGGACGTCACGCCTGCCGAGGCGAGGAGCATCCAGGCCGACCTCGCGGGACGAGTCGACCTGATCGATGCACCTTCGCTGGATGCGATAACGTTCGTCGCTGGTGTCGATAACACCTATGTCACCGAGGATGGCAAGACCACCGCGGGTGCAGTGGTCATCGTTCTCACTTTCCCGGATTTGGAGGTCGTCGAGACAGCCGTCTCCTGGCAGCCGGTTGGGTTTCCCTACGTGCCGGGGCTGCTGTCGTTCCGTGAGGCGCCCGCGGTCCTCAACGCATTCGCCGACATCACCACGGAGCCGGACGTCGTCCTCTGCGACGGTCAGGGCTACGCCCACCCACGTCGCTTCGGTCTTGCCTCCCACCTCGGGGTCATCTTAGAGCGACCAACCATCGGTTGCGCCAAGAGCCGGCTCGTTGGCGAGTATGAAGAACCGGAGCGCGCCTTTGGCGCCCACACGCCGCTCATCGATCGCGGCGAGGTCGTCGGCGCGGCGGTCCGCACCCGCCCCCGGCACAAGCCGCTCTTCGTCTCGCCAGGTCACCAGATCAGCGCCGAGACCGCAGTCGAGATCGCCCTTGCCTGCTGCCGCGACGGCGCGTTTCTGCCGGAGCCGACTCGGCTCGCGCATCAGTTGGTGACACAAGAGCGTCGCGTCCGGATCGACTTGCGTGGATAGGAGAAACGGCAACTATCCTTCGGGAAGGAGCCCCGGCTCGGTCATGGAGTCCGGTACGGTGACGCCCATGAGGGCGAGCAGCGTCGGCGCCACGGCGCTGAGTCGACCCCCCTGGCGTAGTGGAGCGTGCCGCAAAGGATGGTCATCCGGCGTGACCAGCACGACCGGCACCGGGTTGGTCGTGTGCGCGGTCATCGGCGCACCGGTCTCGCGGTCGATCATCTCCTCGGCATTGCCGTGGTCTGCGGTCACCAGCACCACCCCATCCTGCTCCAAGGTCGCTGCGATGACTTGCGCCAGACAGGCGTCGACCGTCTCGATGGCAGCGACCGCCGCCGCGAAGACCCCGGTGTGGCCGACCATGTCACCGTTGGCGTAGTTGACGACGATCAGCCGATATTGCCCGCTCTCGATGGCGCCCACGATCACGTCGGTCAATTCCGGTGCGCTCATCTCGGGCTGGAGATCGTAGGTAGCAACCTTGGGTGAGGGAACCAGCACGCGGCTCTCGCCTGGGAATGGCTCCTCCTGCCCGCCGTTGAGGAAAAAGGTGACGTGAGGGTATTTCTCCGTCTCCGCGGCGTGGAACTGTGCCCGCCCGGCCTCGCTCACCACTCTCGCCAGGGGATTGGTGACGTCCATCGGAGCGAAAGCGACATCCGCCTCGAGTCCGTCTTCATACCGCGCCATGGTCACGAGATTCAGATCAGCAAGGCGAGGGCCTCGCTCCCATCCTCCGAACGCTTTACCGACGAGCGCTTCCGAGAGCTGGCGCCCGCGATCAGCCCGGAAGTTGAAGAAAATGACGCTGTCGCCGACACGGATCATGGCCGGTCCGGAGCCGCCGTCGATCACGGTCGGCGGAATGAACTCATCGGTGATCCCGGCGGCGTAGGCGCGGCTGACGGCTTCCTCCGCTGACCCGGCGCGGTCGCCTCGTCCATGGACGATCGCGTCATAGGCCCGCTGGGTGCGCTCCCAGCGGTGGTCGCGGTCCATCGCGTAGTAGCGCCCTGACACTGTTCCCACGCGGCCGACGCCGATGTCGGCCATCGCCCGCTCCAGGTCGAGGAGGAAACCGAGGCCGCTATCGGGAGCCGTGTCGCGGCCGTCGGTGAAGGCATGCACGACCACGCGATCCGCCCGCAACCCATGAGATTTCGCAAGTCGCAGAAGCGCAATGAGGTGCTGGATGTGGGAGTGGACCCCACCGTCGCTGACCAGTCCAAGCAAGTGGAGCGTGCCGCCACTATCGACCGCGTGCTCGATCGCCCCGTTCAACGCCGGGTTCACCGCCAGCTCCCCGTTCGCGACCGCCAGGTCGATGCGGGTCAGCCATTGATAGACGACGAAGCCGGCGCCGATATTCGTATGCCCAACCTCGGAGTTCCCCATTTGGCCCGCTGGCAGTCCGACATCCTCACCCGAGGTGAGCAGGGTCGCGTGCGGATAATCAGCCCAGAGGCGGTCCATCGT
>DASUQU010000349.1:0-4589 GCA_036280495.1 Thermomicrobiales bacterium
GTCGGTGGCCAATTCGTTCACCCGCGCTACGGCTTCGACGTCAACCCGGTCCAGCGCGCCGGGCTGACTTGCCAGATGCGCGAGCAGGACGGAGATACCCGCGGGATGGCGCTTGAGCACCTCGATCGGCCCGGATATCGGTGCGGTCCCCCCTTGCAGCACCCGCAGATACCATCCTGTACGTCCGGTACGAACGAAGCGCTTGAGCAGATCGGCTCGACCAGTAACTGTCGCCAACTTGTAGCAAGGAGAACGGGGCTGGGATACCTGAAGTCGCGCCTCGCCCCACCCCCAGATGTCGCCGATGCGCACGTCATCTTCCCGCCATCCAGCCGTGGTCAGATTCTCGCCAAATGTCCCTGGCCCGAAGTCGGTGCCGAGTTCGTCGTTCCACAACGGAAGATGTTCAACGGGGTAGGCATAGACGGCCTTATCAGGTCCACCGTGCACCGTCAGGTCAGCCTGCCGATCACCGTCGAGATTGAGCGTGTCGAGGGAGATGGAAGCGGCAGTGACCGGCTGCTTAACGATTCCGCTTCGGATCGGCTTTCCCCAGCGGGTGGCGCCGATGACTCGTGGCAGACCGACATTTACCGAGACGAGCCTGACGTCAGGAACATGGGGACTCTGCTCCTCGGCGGCGTCGAGCCATCGATCATCACCAGCATGATTTCCATGTTCGCTCTGACTTTGCATACATTGATCTCCAACGGCGCCTGATACGCAGGAGGTCTGGTTGCTGACCGGTCGATCCCGCTTCCTTGCTCGTCCCCGTCAGGATGCATCCACATCGATATCCAGCACTCTAACGGTAGATCTCGCTCAGTGGCCCGCCCGTACGACCTCGAGATCTGGCCTCTCCTGCTTTCCTGCGAGAAGTTGCCACGCCGCGGCCGCACCCAGAAGCGCCATCGCGGCGCCGATGACCATGGCGACGCGAAAGCCGGCGACGAATGACGCGTCGATGGCGTCGTCGATCGCCGCCGCGGTGTCCGGGCTTGTGCCTTCCGGTGGATGGGCGGCCGCCAGATCGGGCCGCTGCGCATCCACCGCCTGCCGCGTCGCCGGGGAGAGGTTCGGAATGGCATCGAGCCGGCTAGTGAGTTCGCGATTGAAGACCGTGGTGACGATGATGCCGAAAACGGCAATAGCGATCAGACCTGCAGTGCGGGCGACGGCGTTGTTGATTCCTGAGGCCGTTCCCGCCTGGTGCTGTGGAACCGAGCTCATGACCGCTGTGGTCAGGGGCGGCACTGTGATCGCCATACCGACACCGAGCACGATTGCCGCCGGGAAAAAGGTTGTCCAGTAGCTGCCCTCGGTTCCGGGCAGGGCGAAGAGAAGAAAAGCGAGCGCCACGATGCTGGGCCCGATGGTCAGTGGCAGCCGCGCTCCATAGCGACCAATGAGCGCTCCGGTCCGGCGGGAGAAGGCGAAGATGATCAGGATTGCGGGCAGCAACGCGGCGCCGGCCTCGGTCGGGGAATACCCCTGGACCTGGATCAGGTTGAAGGGCAGCCAGAAGAGCGCGCCACCGAACGCGCCATAGAGGAGGAGGGTCAGCAAATTGGCGCCGCCGAAGGTCGGCGAGCGAAACAGCTCAAGCGGCAACATCGGTGATGAAACCTTCGCCTCGGCGCCGATGAACGCGACGAGTCCGATGACCCCGGTAAGCAAGCTGGCGAGCACGACTGGATTTCCCCAGCCGCGCACTGGCCCCTCGATCAGACCGAAGACGAGTGCGCCGAGACCGATCGTCGCCAGCACGGCGCCGATGATGTCGAGCCGTCCCGCTTCCTCATCGCGACTCTCGGGAATCCCGCGCAGGGCGACGGCGACCACGACGGCCGCCAATGGCAGGTTGATGAAGAACACCCAGCGCCAGGAGGCATTCTCGACCAGCCACCCGCCGAGCACTGGACCAAATGCGGCGGTAATGGCCGTGAATCCGGACCAGGTGCCGATGGCTCGGCCGCGCTCCGTCTCGTCGCGGAAGGCAGCGCTGATGATGGCCAGGCTGGCGGGCGTAAGCAGCGCCGCGGCGACACCCTGCGCCGACCGGGCGACGATCAGCATCTCGATATTCGGAGAGAGTCCGCACCAGACGGAGGTCGCGCTGAACAGCACCGTGCCGAGGACGAAGATCCGTTTCCGCCCGAAGCGATCGCCGAGCACGCCGCCCACGAGGAGCAACGCGGCCAGAAAGAGCGCATAGCTCGCGACCACCCACTGCGCCTGCGCCGCACTGGCGCCGAGCTCCCGCTGGATCGTCGGCAGCGCGACATTGACCGCCGAGCTGTCGATGAAGACCATGCTCGAGGCGAGGATGGTCGCGATCAGGACCGATCTGCCGACGTCTTTCGGACAGGGAGTAGGTCGGGTCGGAACCGTGTGGGCAATAACCTGCTCGTCGCAGGGGGCCTGGAAGATCGCGACCATCAGATCCCTTGTATCCCAGCGGGCGGCAACCAGTCAGGTGGACTCCGGTCCATTCTGACCTGGGTAACGTACAGTCTGCACGAACCGCTCGATCAAGACCCCAATCAGCCGACAGCGAGAGCAATCGACATCACCGCGGAAGGAGTGCTCGGCATGCCTGCGGTTATCGACAAAGCGGATCTTCCATATCTCGGGAACTCGCACGAGCTCGAAGGGTATCTCTATGGAGATGCCCCGGTATGCATCATCCTGTTCGACGGTCCTCCCGGGAGCGGCCCGAAGTTACACCGGCACCCATACGCCGAAGTCTTCCTGGTGCAGGAGGGGAGCGCCACCTTCACCGTCGGCGAGGAGACGGTCGACGTGACCGGCGGCCAGATCGTGGTCGCTCCAGCCGACATCCCGCACAAGTTCGTCAATTCAGGCACTGGTCCGCTGCGCCAGATCGATATCCACGCTAATGACCGTTTTGTCACCGAGTGGTTGGAGGGCTGATCGTCCGACCTGTGTCCTGGCCGCCGGTAAATGCGAGCCGGCCCTGGCGTAATCGAACCCGTATTCGATTGCCCGGCACGCGATCTGCTCGTAGGCTCATAGGGCGTGGCAATGAACGATGCCCGCCCGACATAACGCTAACCGAAGCGAGGAGGCCTCATGGCGATCCCCGACCTCCAGACGCTCCCGTCCGTTCCTTTGCCCGACACGGTCGAACCGCCCAGTAGCATCATCATCGAGCGCGTGCAGCCGGAGATCGACGCCGGCCGCTATCCGGTCAAGCGCGTCCAGGGCGACATCCTCCAGGTCACCGCTGACATCTTCAAGGATGGCCACGACAAGATCGCCGCCGTGGTCAAGTATCGGTGCCAGGATGAGGAGGAGTGGCGTGAAGCCGAGATGCGCTTCGTCGACAACGACCGATGGGCCGGCGAATTCCTCCTCCCGGACAACACCCACTACCGCTACACCATCGAGGCGTTTCCCGACCGCTGGGCCACCTGGAGCGAAGAGGTCACCAAGAAGTTCGACGCCGGTCAGGACATCGCGCTCGAATTGCTGGAAGCCCGCGCCATCATCGCCGAGGCGCTGCCCCGCGCGGAGGGAGATGACCGTAAGACGCTACAGCGTGCTATCGCCGCCGTCGACGGCGATGGCTCTCAGGCCGCTACGGTGCGCATTCTCCTCGCCCCCGAGGTCGCAGCCGGCATGCGCCGTGCCCGCTCCCGCCACGGCAAGACTGTTTACGACAAGGAGCTGGAAGTCGTCGTCGACCGCCCCGCGGCCCGCTTCGCTGCCTGGTACGAGATGTTCCCTCGCTCAGCCGGGACTGATCCCACCCGTGGCGCCACCTTCGCTGAGGCTGCCGATCGGCTCCCCGCCATCGCCGAGATGGGTTTCGACGTCGTCTACTTGACCCCTATTCACCCCATCGGCACGGCGTTTCGCAAGGGCAAGAACAACACCCTCGGCGCGGGTGAGGGCGACCCCGGCGTTCCCTACGCTATCGGCAACGAGGAGGGCGGGCACGACGCGATCGAGCCGAGCCTCGGCACCCTCGACAACTTCCGCACCTTCGTCGCCAGGGCCGCCGCGCTCGGCATGGAGGTCGCCCTCGATGTCGCGTTCCAGGCCTCGCCGGATCATCCCTGGGCCAAGGAGCACCCGGAGTGGTTCACCATCCGCCCCGATGGGACCATCCACTACGCCGAGAACCCTCCCAAGAAGTACCAGGACATCTACCCGCTCAATTTCGATACGCCCGCCTGGCGCGAGCTCTGGCTGGAGCTGCGCCGGGTGATCCTCTTCTGGGTCGAGCAAGGGGTGAAGACTTTTCGCGTCGACAACCCGCATACCAAATCATTCGCTTTCTGGGAATGGCTGATCGCCGATGTGCAACGCACTCACCCGGAAGTGATCTTCCTCTCCGAAGCCTTCACCCGCCCCAAGGTGATGAAGTTGCTGGCCAAGGCCGGCTTCACCCAGAGCTACACCTACTTCACCTGGCGCAATTTCAAAGCCGAGCTGGAGGAGTATTTCACCGAGCTCACCCAGAGTGAGATGACGGAGTACTACCGGGGCAATCTCTTCCCCAACACCCACGACATCCTCCCGTTCATCCTGCAGGAGGGCGGCCGTCCGGCGTTCAAGATGCG
>DASUQU010000350.1:0-5777 GCA_036280495.1 Thermomicrobiales bacterium
GTCCTCAGCCTGATCGTCGTCTTCGTCCTCTGCGCGGGGTTGATCTCGACCTATGTGACCGGCTTCACGCCCCAGGAAAACCACCTTGCCGACAAGCTGAAGCCCCCCATGACTGACGGCTACATCCTCGGCAGCGACGGAAACGGCCGCGACATTCTGACGCGCTTGGCATATGGCGGGCGCATCTCGATCATGATCGCCGTGCTCTCCGCCTTCGCCACCTTTTTTCTGGGCGGCGCGATCGGGCTCCTCTCCGGGTACGCGGGGGGCCTAGTCGACAGCGTTATCATGCGGCTCGTCGATGTCCTGCTCTCCATCCCCGGTCTGCCCCTGCTGATCTTGATCGCCACGCTTTACTCGCCGGGACCGGTCGGGTTGGCATTCATCCTGGCCTTTGTCTCCTGGCCGGGAATCGCCCGCATCGTGCGAGGCGAAGTCCTTGCCTTGCGCGGCCGCGAATACGTGGACGCTGCGCGCACGCTCGGCGCATCGTCCACGCGGATCGTGCTGCGGCATGTCCTGCCGAACATTATGCCGTTGATGGTGGTTTACATCTCGCTCATCATCCCCGGGCTGATCCTGGCCGAGACGGGCCTCTCCTTCCTCGGTATCGGGGTGCAAGTGCCGACTCCGTCATGGGGCAACATGTTGGGCGATGCGCAGCAGTTCTTCCGCACCAACGTCAGCAACGTCATCATCCCCGGTCTGATGATCTACATCACCTCGCTGACGATGTATCTGGTCGGCAGCGGCTTACGCGATGCGTTCGATCCGCGCCTGAGTGAATAGTCGAGAAGTCGAGAAGACGGACGGCTAGACGGCAAGAACGAGAAGAAGCCGATAGCCGAGAGCCCCGTCACCCGTCACCTTGCCACGAGGAGTACCGAGCTGTATGACTGCCACGGTCACCGCTGTTCCGCCCCGCGCCGACGTTCCGGTCGAGGAGACGTGGGCGCTCGAGACCGTATTTGCCACGGACGAGGCGTGGGAAGAGGCATTCAACCGCAGCGGTGAGCGACTCCGCGCCGTGGAGGCATTCCGGGGCCACGTTGCGGACGGTTCGGCCACGCTCCTTGCCGCGTTGCGAGCGACCGACGACCTCACTGAGGCCGTTTGGAAGGTCTTGGTCTTTGCCCTCCTGCGTCGCTCCGAGGATGCGACAAACACGCACGCCGGAGAGATGGCCGATCGCGCAATCGGGCTAGCATCACGCGCCGAAGCGGCCAGTTCCTTCCTTGCACCGGAGATCGCCGCGCTTTCCGACGCAACCATTTCCGACTGGATTGACCAGGAGCCGGGTCTCGAGCCGTACCGGCACGCACTGATGCGGACGAGCCGGCTGCGGTCGCACATTCGCTCGGTCGAGGTCGAAGAGATCCTGGCGCGGGCCGGCGAGATGGCCGCCGCCTCCGAGATCACCCACGGCGTGCTGGAAGATGGGGAACTGCCGCTCGGGCAGATTACCGACGAGGCCGGCCAAACCGTGCGACTCGCGCAGGGGAACCTCAACCGCTTCCTCGATTCGGCCGACCGCCGCGTGCGGCAAGAGGCCTGGGAGCAGTCCGCTGACGCCTACCTCGCCTTCCGCAATACGTTCGCTGCCACCCTGGCTGGGGCGGTCAAGCGCGACGTCTTCTATGCCCGTGCCCGCGGCTACGCCTCGTCCCTGGAAGCGGCTCTGGCCGGAGACAATATCCCGACGGTCGTCTTTTACAACCTCCTCGACACCGTCTGGAAGCACTTCCCGGTCTGGCACCGCTACTTCAGCGTCCGCCGCCGCCTGCTCGGTCTCCCGGAGGGCGAACTACACGGCTACGATTTGGAAGCGCCCCTTGCCGAACAGCCGAGCTTCCCCTGGGAACGAGGGGTGGAAACCATCCTGGCTTCGCTCGCGCCACTGGGTCCCGAATATGTCGCCGAAGTTCGCCGCGGCATGGCGGAGCGCTGGACCGATCGCTGCGCCAATCTTGGTAAGGGAGGAGGCGCCTTTTCGGCCGGGACATTCGGCACCGAGCCCTTTATCTCCATGACCTGGCAGGACAACCTCACCAGCGTCTCCACCCTCGCGCACGAGCTTGGCCACTCCATGCACTCGCTGCTGACCTGGCAGAACCAGCCCGTGACCTATGCGAGCTACGGGATGTCGGCAGCGGAAACAGCGTCCAACCTCAACCAGGCGTTGATGGGCGCGCACCTGCTGGCCGAGCGAGATGATCGGGACTGGACGGTCGCGGTGATCGAGGAGCGGATGGCCAACTACATGCGCTACCTCTTTACGATGCCGATTTTGGCTCGCTTCGAGCTTGCCGCCCACGAGCGGGTGGAAGCGGGAGGAGCACTCTCGGCGGATTGGATGAGCCAGACACTGCTCGGGTTCTACCGAGATGGGTACGGGCAAGAGGTCGTCATCGACTCGGCACGGATGGGAATCACCTGGGCGCGCTTCTCGCACTTGTTCATGAACTTCTACGTCTTCCAGTACGGCATTGGCATCACCGCCGCGGCAGCGCTCTCGGAAGCGATTCTCACTGAGGGCGAGCCGGCGCGAGAGCGATACCTCACCTTTTTGCGCGCCGGCGGCTCTGTCGACCCGATCGTCGCCCTCCGTGACGCCGGCGTCGACATGTCCTCGCCCGAACCGGTCGAGCGTGCCTTTGCGGTGTTGAGCCGCTATGTCGATCGCCTGGAGGAGTTTGTGCCGTAACTCTTGCGGCACGACCGGTCAGGCGGCTGCTGATTTCTACGCTCTCGCCTCCCCCAGTTTCTCGAGCAGCAACGTCTCGGCGACGATCATCCGCTCCAGCTCACCCAGGTCGAGACTTTCGTTGGCGGCGTGGATCTGAGAGCGCTGGTCCCCGGGTCCCCAGATGACGAACTCGGCGTCCGGGGCCAGCTGCTGCAGTGTCGTCAGCAACGGAATGGTGCCGCCAGAACCGGTCACTTTCGGCTCGGTATCGAATGCTTCGGCGGCTGCCTGCCGCGCGGCGGCGAAAACCGGGCCGTCCGTCTTACCCATGAAGGCGTCGCCGGTGTGCACTGGCGCGGTGACGACCTCGACACCCCACGGGGCAGAGGCATGGAGGTGCTCCATCAGCAGCCGCACCGACTCCTCGGGGTCCGAGCCCGGCGCAATGCGGAGGGAGACGCGCGCTTTCGCTTCGGGGATGAGGCTGTTGGAGGCGCTCGCGGTCGGCGGGGCATCCAGCCCGATGGCCGTCACTGACGGTTTGGACCAGAGGCGCGAGGCGAGCGTCCCGGTGCCCATCAGCCCGACCCCCGGCAGCACACCGGCTGCCGCCCGATAGTCGTCCTCTGGGATGCCACCACCTTCCCATTGGAATCGGGTGAGACCGGGGATGGCGACGTCGCCATGCTCGTCGAGCAAGGTGTCCAGGATGCGGATCAGCGCCATCAGGGCGTCCGGGGCGGCGCCACCGTAAGAGCCAGAGTGAGCCATCCCCTTGAGCGAGCGGACGGTGACGTCGCAGGCGGCGATGCCGCGCAGCGCGCCCGTCAGCTCCGGCTCTCCCGCCTTCATGTTTCCACCATCGTTGATAACGAAGGCGTCGCAGCGCACCAGGCCAGGGTTGGCTGCGATGAGCGCCTCCAGACTGCTCCCTGTCTCCTCCTCGCCTTCCATCAACACCCGGATCCCCACCGGCGGCGAGCCGCCGAAAAGGCGTAGCGCGGTGGCGATGATCATCACACCGGACTTGTCGTCGGCCGCCCCCCGGCCATACATCCGCCCGTCGTGAATCTCCGGCTCGAACGGATCCATGTCCCAACCCTGGTCCAAGGGAGCGGGCTGGATGTCATAGTGGGCATAGAGGAGGATTGTCGGTGCGCCCGGTGGAGCCGGAATCTCGGCATAGACGGCAGGATAGCCCCCAGGCACGTCGAGCAGGCGCGCCCCGGGGATCCCATAACGCTCCAGCAAATCGACGATCGCCTCCGCCGTCTGTATGACCGGCTCAGAGGGAAAACCGGGGAAGGCGCAGGACGGAATACGAACCAGGGCGGCAAGGTCTTCGGTCACGTCCGCCATGATTCCCTCGGCGAGCGTGCGGACGGTATCGACCGGCATGTTTCTCCCTCTCAATCACGCGAGAACCAGTTCCCTGAGGTCGTATAGCAGGACGTGGGCCGGACTGGGTGTGGCCTGCCTCAATCGAGAAAATGCGTCCTAAGGTCCCGGAATCGCTCCAGCACGAGCAATTTTCCGGGTGCGGCGTCGCCATCGATTTCCTGGTGCTCCAGGCGCCAGGTGGCGTGATGCGGAATGAACACCGCGTTGAGTCCGACCGCCAGCGCCGGGTTGATGTCGGACTTCGGCGAGTTACCGATCATCCAGGTCCGCGCCGGATCGATCTCCAGCTGCGCCACAAGGCTCTGGTAGGCGGCGCCGTCCTTCTCCGGAACGACGGCAGCATGCCGGAAGTAGCTTCCTATCCCGGAGCGGTCGATCTTCATCCGCTGCTCCTCCGGGTGACCCTTCGTCATCAGGGTGAGATCGTGGCGCTCAGCGAGGAGAGCGAGCGTTTCCTCCACGCCGTCGATCAGCTCGATCGGCTGAGACAGGATGCGCTCGCCGAAGCCCATGACCATGCGTAGGTCGTCCTCGGCGATCTCGCGTTCAGCCAGGTGCTCGTAACAGAGGCGCAGGTTGCGGCTGAACGCAGCCGAGCCGTAGCCATGGATTCCGAAATTCGCCTGCTCGATCTCGTCGAGGGCGGCTCGCGCCTCCTCCCGGGTCAACGTCGAGTGAGCCAAAAAATCGAGGAAGTCCTCGATGGCCCGTTCGAAGTGGATGTTGTTCTCCCAGAGGGTGTCGTCGGCGTCGAAAATGAGGTGCTGGCCCTTTTCAGCAGATCCGTGCCCCATGGTGCCTCCCCGGGCATTACGCTCACCAGATTCTCGTATGGTTCAGCCGTAGACCTCTCCCGTCAGAGACGCATGTGACGTGCTCGGAATTTGGTGCGATGGTCTCTGCAGCAGACGAAGATACTCTGAATGTCCGTCCCTATCCTGCCCGCCCCGATGCTCACGAGCTCCTTTGGGTGCGCCCGATGGTGCGCCGTCGCTTCGACGTACATACCCGGCGAGCGTCGTGTGACTTGTCGAGGGGGAATTGCCGCGCTCATCTCTGGTACGGGCTCGTCATTCCCGAATCTGACGAGCCATGGTCGATGTCATCCCCTGTTGGGATGAACAGGCACCGCCCCGCAATACCCGGAAAAGCAGAGGGGCCATGTGGGAGCCGGCCGAGCGCCGGGGCTCACCAACTCGGCTCGCTCCAGGTGAGCAGCACCCATCCCAACCACAGCAGCGCGATGAGCAAGACGGTTCCGCTGTAGGTCGTCACGACGACCCGTGGCAGGGAGACCGCCTGCCGGGTCAACACCGGGACGAGGGAGAGCATCGCTAGGGCAGCGGCCAGCAACAGGACGTCAGGTGCCATTCAGGTCACCTCGGGCGGACGATGCAACAGCGGCGACGCTGCGCACGCTCACTCCCCTCGCCCCAGGCCGCAGTCGTAGAGCGGGCTGACAATTCCCTTCGCCTCTCCATCACGTGTAGCCGGCTGAGGCTGCCACGCTGTCTTCGGTAGCGGTTGGCAGTTTTTGATGATCCACCGCGCGGCTTTGTTGCTCCTGCGACTCGTCTCCTCTAGCAGAAAGAAGCGCACCGCCCCGTCGTAGACGAGACCGGCGAGCCGCTTCGTGCTCAACACGGGATCGTTCCCGTTGAAGCCACCGAAGGCAATCACGGGCTCGTTC
>DASUQU010000351.1:0-3600 GCA_036280495.1 Thermomicrobiales bacterium
ATCGTCACCAGGGCCGTACCGGCCGGATCGTACGACCCCGCCTCAATCTGCTGATAGGACTTGACGTACCGCCTCGCTCCATACAGGACCATGACTGTCCCGCATAGCACGAGCAGGACAGAAAATGACCGTACGTATGGAAAACCCGGGACGAGATCGATCGGCAGGAACCTCGCCACCACCAGTCCGACCGCTACCAGGCTCAATCCGGTGCGTAGCCAAGCGAGGAACGTGCGCTCATTGGCGAGGTGGGTACGAGCACGGCTATCCATGTCGGTCGCCAATCGCGGCTTTTCCACCCCAGCCACGACTGGACTGTCGCTTACCGGCTCGATCCCGATCATTTGCCCGACGGTATTACCGATCGCGTTGGTTCCCAACATAGCTGGTCGTCGCGCCAGGAAGAAGAGAGTTAATTGCCACGCCGCCAAATCGCGCCCTGCTCTGAGCGCCGCTAGCGGGTGAAGAATAACGTACGCGTGCTGAAGTTCGTGCTTTTCAACTCCCCTCAACCGACTCGGCGTCGTGACAGACCCGACCGGGTAGACTCGTGAATGACAGGCGCGCTTGCTTCTGAGGTGCGTGGACGTCCCGTCGAGACGTGTCGCGATCGGTGAACCGTTGGACCGGCTAACTCCATGGCAACAAGAGGTCACCAGGTCGTTGTCCAGCGCATTCGGCGCGGCGAACGAGGAGCTGTATCTCGTCGGTGGGATTGTCCGCGACGCGTTCCTCGGGCGCGCGATGCTCGCCGATCTCGACTTTGCAACATCGGCCGTACCACCACGCACACGTGAACTTCTTGAATCTGCGGGAGCCTCATCGGTCTATCTCGTTGGCGAGCGCTTCGGAACGATTGCGGCCATCTTCGCGGACGAGCCGCACCGGCCTCACGTCGAGGTGACCACTTACCGTCGAGAAACCTATCCGGCCGAAGACCGCTTCCCAGACGTCGCCTTCGACGCGACCTTGATCGATGATCTTTCCCGGCGTGACTTTACGATGAACGCGATCGCAATTGACGCTGGGTCCGGTGAGTTGATCGATCCATGGGATGGCGAAGCAGATATCGCACAGTCGTTGGTACGCGCGGTCGGAGACCCAGATGAGCGATTTGCCGAAGATCCGCTGCGCCTTCTCCGCGCCGCTCGCTTCGTCTCCCAACTCGGCTTCAGAGTCGACTGGCAGACTGAACAGGCGATGGGTCGCCAGGCGCCGACTCTGGCACGAATCAGCCGAGAGCGAATCCTGACCGAACTGACCTCGCTGCTGCTTGGCGACTACGTCGATCACGGGCTGGACGCCCTGCGCCGGACCAACTTGCTTCAGTTTGCGCTCCCGGAGATCGAGCCGCTCGCGGCTGAAGCGGAGGCCAACCTTGCTTCACGCCTCGGTCGTGAGAAAGACCTCTGGGAGCACACGATCCGGGTGGTGCGCCAATCCCCGCCGCGTACCCCGGTGCGCTGGGCGGCCCTCCTCCACGACGCAGGCAAACCGCTTACTCGTAGTATCGGAATCGATGGGCAGGTCCATTTTTTTGGGCACGAGCGAGTGGGCGCCGAACTCGCTGACCGCGCCTTGCGCCGCCTGAATGCGGACCGTGCTCTCCGCTCGGCGGTACGCACATTGGTCGAACTTCATGGACGGCCCGCGGCTTATGATCCAACTTGGACCGACAGCGCCGTACGTCGCCTGGCCCTGGACACCGGCGACGCCTGGGAGGATCTCCTCGATCTCGCCGCGGCCGACGTCACGTCTGGTCGGGAACAGAAGCGGCTTGCGGCGTCACGTCGCGTTTCTGATCTCCGGGCGCGGTTCTGCTATCTCCAGGAGCAGATGGAGCTCGCTCGGCTGGAGAGCCCCCTTAACGGGAACGACTTGATGCGGATGTTCGACAGGCCTCCCGGCCCCTGGATCAAGGACGTCAAGAATCACTTGAGAGAGCTCGTCATCGAAGGTGCGCTATCGCCCGACGACCGGGCCGGCGCTTCCAGGATCGCGCACGAACTTCTCGCCGGAGAATATTCGTCGGGAGGGTCTGCGCCGTCAGGGCCTGAGCTCGGAAGAATCGCTAATCGACAGTAACACCGGGCGTTGCGACGGCGGCGACTACCGGCGCTCCCGCAACCAGGAAGACAGAGCCACTCGTGACCTCGGGATTATCAAGCGCCGGCGCGAGGACAGCCACGCCCGCCACGACGCCAGTCTCTTGGGAGCGTAGTGCAATCACTAACGCCCCGGTGTCGGTCAGATTGCCAGCGATATCACCACAGGCAACGATCGCGCGCCCGAAGTCGGCGTCCTCGGAGATCGCGACTGCATGCGGAGACTCGACAAGGCTTGCAAAGGGGACCCCGGCTGTACCGAACCCTTGGGCTACCGGATCCGTTCCACCCGAGCCAACCGCGGCGCCTTGTCCCTCCTGCACGACTCCCAGGTCGGCGGCGATGGCATCGAGATCGAGGCAATTTCCCGAGTAAATCTGCGCGAACCAGCCCACCGGGCGATTAAGCTCGACTTGTATCGGTTGAACGAGCGCGGTCAACGAGCCGTCGCTCACTTGTCCAACCAAAATCAGGTCAGTTGTCGTTCCCTCGGGGAAAGGAGTCTGAGGAAGTGCCAGCAGCGGCGCGCCGGTTGCCGACTCGAGCAAATCCAGATCGTACGTTCCTGCGTCGATCGACGCGTACTCTGAGGCATCTCCGAACCCAAGAGGCTCTGAAAGTGCATCGCCCCCCGAGAATATTGGGGTGAGCTCATCGACGTCAGGCACGCCGCTAATGATCCGGAAGCGCGCCCTGTCCGGGTCCAGAGAACGAACGTCAACCTCAAACAGCCCGACGCTCGCGGAATCGAGCGTCCCCAGAAGTGCCGCGTACGCTAGCGTGTCCTCGCTGACTGCGATCGTGCCGGAGGCGATCGCGGCCTCAGATGCAGCCCCGGTCGGGACCACGGTAAACGCATGCTCGCCGCCTTGCAGGACGACGTTGCCGCTCGTGTCGGCGAAGCGAATGCCAATCAGCGCGAGCGACCCGTCGACGTAGATGTCAAGCGGCCCGGCGTCCCCAATGCCGTGCACGATGCGGACACGTGCCCCCACGGATCCGTCTTCAAAGTCCTGTACCACACGACCGCTAGCTGGTATCGCAATGGTCGCGAAAATCATTATCGAAATGGCGCTCAGCAACAGGATTGAATCTCGAACCCGACTCGCGACTCGTATCCCAGCCGGCATCATCGCCTCCCGCGAACGCGGAAACAGGAAACCCGGCGACCGGATCGCCGGGTTCCTCAATTAGAATCGTTTTCATCTCACCGCGGAACAATTGACTTGCGTCGTTCCCGGCGCCTAGGTCGGGTACAGAACCAAAAGCAGCACGAGCGCTACCGCGATTAGTCCGACGACCCCAACTCCTCGCAGAACTAGATCCGATGCGCGTAGCGAATCCGCTGCGCGCTGCTCGTTCTCGGTCACGCGTACCGACTCCTCCCCCGCTTTCGTCCCACCCCTGCGTCGCGCCCGCAGACCGCGATTCCCAACTCGCTGTCCGCGGGATGACCCGCGACGGGCCTTCAGCCACGCCGATGGTAAGAGGGCCA
>DASUQU010000352.1:0-2343 GCA_036280495.1 Thermomicrobiales bacterium
GCCACCTCGCCGCCGGTCACGCCAATGCCTAACGTGCCATACCAGGCTGCCTGGGCCAGGAAGTAGGGCCGGACGTAGTTCGTGAAGAAGTCGATCCCGGCAGCGTCCTCGACGAGTCCGGCCCGGCAGCAGAGCGATCCCCAATAGCCGATGCCACAGCTGATGCCGTCGCCGATGCCGACCTGCCGACTGCTCGGTGATCGCAGTCCATTGATCGGCTGGCCGGGTGCGCCGCTGGCGACGATGGGATGCATGGAAAGCGGTTCGCCCGCGTAGCCCATCTGCGCCGCGACGTCGCGCTCGGTCATGCCCGGCCGGGCGCCGCGAACGACCCGGAAGACCGCCTGGCTCACGCGCAGTGAGGCCCAGGCGAACGAAGCGATCTGGTCGGCGCTGTTGCGGGCGCGTAGTCCGGCGCCGGGGTGCATCAGGACGGCGGTCACGTCGACCGGCTCCGCCCCGCTGACGCGGCGCAGACTGTCGGCGATTACAGCGGGCACCCAGGCTGGGTTGCTGGGAGCATCGCTTTCCGTCGGCGTGAGGTACTTCCAGCCGACGATGCCGACTTGATCTCCCGAGATCAGCCCCACGTCATTGAGAACGCGATCGAGATTGGGCGTCGATTCCCGTGGCTGCCCCATGAGGCTGAACCCCTGGAACAGCTCGATCTCCAGCGGCAGGCCCGCAACGACGGC
Source organism: Thermomicrobiales bacterium (assembly GCA_036280495.1). GTDB lineage: Bacteria > Chloroflexota > Chloroflexia > Thermomicrobiales > UBA6265 > JACCXM01. The sequence continues at coordinate 696 of DASUQU010000352.1, forward strand.
ATGCACGATACCCTCATTCCCGACGAGGAGCACGCGCCGTCTGCCCGGTCCCAGCAACAGAATCGCCTCTTCGAAGCGGGGATCGAACCCGGTCAGGAAGAGGAGATTGGCACTGTGCTCGCGGTCACCATAGACGGCAACCCACGACGTGCCCGCTCGCGCCAGCATCTCATCGCAGCGCCGTTCGTATTCCGCCGTACTGATGTCGGGTGAGTCCGCCGTCGCGATCTCGTCGGGCAGCGGCATATGACGCAGGATGACATCGGGCATCCTCGTGATCCCCTTTCCAGTTCATCTCAATGAGTTCGTCGCTTCAGAGAGCCAGCGCCGCGACCGAAAGGCGTGTCATCCTGAGGTTACGAAGGATCTCGCCTCAAGTCGCATGTGTTAGCGGCAAACGAGATCCTTCGCCCGCGGGCTCAGGATGACACGCCTCTGGCTGAACGAGCTAATCCGCTGGCGCGCCCGCCAGTTGCGATCGCTTGGAGGCAACGCCCGCGAGGAGCGAGTCGTAACTCTTGCTAAACGAGGCGATGCCCTCGTCTTCGAGCTGCGCGGTGACCGCGTCGATGTCGATCCCGGCGGCCGCCAGGTCTTCCATTGTCTTGTAGGCGCCGGAGAGGTCGGTATCGACCGTCCGCATGACGGTGCCGTGATCGAGGAAGGCGGCCATGGTCGGGCGCGGCATCGTATTGACCGTCTGCGGTCCGATCAGTTCGTCGACGTACATGGTGTCCGGGAAGGCGGGGTTCTTGACAGAGGTCGAGGCCCAGAGCGGGCGCTGCACGTCCGCTCCTGCCGCGGCCAGCGCGTCCCACTCTGGTCCCGAGAAGAGTCGCTCGAACGACTGGTAGGCGATCTTGGCGTTGGCGATAGCGGCCTTCCCCTTGAGCGAGTCCAACCAGCCCTTCTGCGTCGCATCACTGGTGGCCGCGATCTTCTCGTCAAGCAGCTTGTCGACGAGCGTGTCGACCCGCGAGACGAAGAAGGAGGCGACCGATGCAATACGGTCGATCGGTTGTCCGGCCGCATGCCGCGCCGCGAGCGCCGCGATGTAGGCACGAGCGACCCGCTCGTAGGCGGCGACCGAGAAGAGGAGGGTGATGTTGATGTTGATCCCCTCGGTCAGCATCTGTTGGATGACCGGTACCGCTTCGACCGTCCCCGGGATCTTGACCAGCAGATTCGGCCGGTTGACGGCCGCCCAGAGGCGACGAGCGTCGTCCGCGGTGACGGCGGGGTCGCGCGCGGCGAGGGGAGAGACTTCGATCGAGACGAATCCGTCACCGCCCTCGGATGACTCATAAATCGGCCAGAAGAGATCGGCGGCGATCTGGATATCCCGCACCGCGACGGTCTCGAAGATTGCGTGCGCGTCGAGGTCGCGCCCGAGCAGCCCCGCGATCTCCTCGTCATAGGCGGTGCCGGCGGCGATCGCCTTCTCGAAGATGCTCGGATTCGAGGTGAGCCCGCGAATGCCGATCTCCTCGATGGCGGTCCGGATGCTGCCTTCGTTGAGCATGTCGCGGGAGATGTCGTCCTGCCACGCGCTCTGACCTTCTTCCAGAAACAGCTGCTTGATGCGGTTGTCGGCCATGATGCTCCTCCTGATGGGGATTCGATAATTACTGCTCGGTAGTTTCGATTG
>DASUQU010000353.1:0-3050 GCA_036280495.1 Thermomicrobiales bacterium
GGCATTCGCCACCGCCTGGGCGCAGGGGAGAACGATGCCTGCCCACGAATTACTGGGAGCCGCACGCATCGCGGTTGAGCGCGGCTATGAGCCGCGGACGTCCATCCGAAGCGACGTCTTTGATCGGCGCCCGGTGCTGACACCCCGCGAGCGCGAAGTTCTGAACTTGCTGGCCAACCGCCTCTCCGACCGCGAGATCGGCTCGCTCCTCTACATCGGCACGCGCACGGCCGAATTTCATGTTGCCAACGTTATCGGCAAGCTGGGGGTGGCGAACCGCCGCGGTTTCGCGGCGGTTGCTAGCCAACGTGGTCTCGTTTGAACCCGCGCGTCAGCCCTACGTTCCCAGCCGCCGCACGTGGAGCATGTTGGTTCGCCCCGAGACGTGGGTCATTGGCAATGATCCGGCGATGAGCGCGAACTCGCCTTCCGTCGCCAACCCCTCTTCGATAATTTTCTTGCCTGCCACTCGGAAGAGATGGTCCGGGTTCTCCTCGACGGGGACCGCGGTGCCGCGCGTCCCCCAGAGCAGGTTGAGCCGCCGGGCAATCTCGATATCCGCCGCCGCCCCAATGAGCGCTGGCTTCGGTCGATACTTCGCCACCCGCCGCACCGAGGCGCCGGTCAGAGTGAAGACGACAATGTGCTCAACCGGTGCTTCATCCGCTAACTCCCGGGCCGCGCGGGCTATGGCGTCGGCGATGACGAGCGTGGCATCCGACTGATCGGGGAGCGGTTGCACCGAGGCGCTGGTGCGGATCGGACCGTCTCGCTCCGCCTCACGGATGATGCGGCCCATGGTGCGCACCGCCTCCACCGGATACTGTCCAATCGCCGTTTCCGCCGAGAGCATCACCGCGTCAGTACCGTCCCAGACGGCGTTGGCCACGTCGCTCGTTTCGGCGCGAGTCGCGACCGGCTGCGTGATCATCGACTCTAGCATCTGCGTGGCAGTGATCACGGGGATGGCAAAACTGTTCGCGACCTTGATGATGTCCTTCTGCGCTCGGGGCACGCGCTCGGGCGGCATTTGCACGCCGAGATCACCCCGCGCCACCATCAGTCCGTCGGCTCCCGCGGCAATGCCGCGAACATTATCGAGCGCGTCTGGCCGCTCGATTTTCGCGATCAACGCCGGCGGCTTGGAGCCGTACCAGTTGGAGACTTCGCGAGCAAAGCGGAGATCGGCTGCGTCGGTGACGAACGAGAGTCCGATGAAATCGACTCCTTGTTCGACCCCCCAGCGCAAGTCCTCGCGATCGACTTCTGTCAACGAGCCGCCCTTGATCAGCGCTCCGGGGAGCGTGACCCCTTGGCGACCAGGAATATGACCACCCCGGCCGACCTGGCAGGTCGCGACGTTATCCTCGATCTTCTCGACCAGCAGCTCGATGAGCCCGTCGGAGATGAGGACACGGCTGCCCGGTTGAATGACGTCGAATAACTGGGGGTAGTCGATGCCGATCCGCTCCGGGGTGGTAGGCACCGGGGTATTGACGATCTCGACCGTGCCGCCTCGCGCGAACCCGACCTTTTCTTCGCCGAGCACCGGGCCAGTGCGAATCTTGAGGCCACGCAGGTCGAACAGGATCGGCACGAGCCGGCCAGCCTCTTCCGAGACGGAGCGCACATCTTCGACCAGACGAGCACGTTCTTCTGGCGAACCATGGGCAGCATTGATGCGCACGACATCGAGCCCGGCATCAAACATCTCGCGCAGCGTCTCGGGACTACGCGATGCCGGTCCCAGCGTCGCGACGATCTTTACCCGGCGCTCGTCATAGACGCCCAAGGTTCTACACCTCCCCAACCTGCCACAGCGTTCATCGCGACGATGGTAGCAGGGGACAGGGGAAGGGGCGTGAGGGGATAGTGTTCGTCGACTCCCTTCACGCCGGCGCGTCAATCTATCTCGACGGTGAGGAGGCGCGGCCCAGGACCTTGCTCACCGAGCACGTCATCGGGATTGAACAGCACGCAGCGATCGAGCGAGAGACAACCACAGCCGATGCACCCGGATAGATCGTCACGCAACCGGACGAGCTGCTCGATGCGTTGGTCCAGATCCTTGCGCCAGAGTTCTGATAATCGTGCCCAATCCTCGCGGCTGGGGGTCCTCCCCTCGGGCAACGTGTCGAGAGCGGCGCGGATCTCGGCAAGCGGGATACCGACCCGTTGCGAAACCCGGATGAACGCCACCCGGCGCAACATCTCACGGGCATACCGGCGTTGATTGCCCGAGGTGCGTCGGCTACGGATGAGCCCCTGCCGTTCGTAAAAATGGAGCGCTGAGACGGCAACGCCGCTCCGTGCGGCGAGCTGCGCGGGAGTTAGTTCACCGATGCTGCCGACGGGTCCGGTCACCAGATCGATCCCCACTTGACCTCAACATTAGTTGAGGTTGTACATTCGAAGTATGGTGCCGGTCAAGACGGTAGACACTCTCATGTCGCTCCATCCGCGGAAGTCCGCCATGTCAGATGAACGAGCGCGACGGCGCACGAACGAGAGTTGGAATCGCCGCAGTGATCAATAGGGGAGAGATCCAATGTCGCAAGTACACGCACCACCAGAACGAGACGAAGCGGCCGCTGCATTCCGGGCCAATGAGCGAAGCTGGAACGCCAAGGTGATCAGCGAGTTCCGCGCCAATGGGGGCGAAGTTGCCGCGCCGTACGACGATCCACCGCCAATGCTGTTGCTACACACCATCGGCGCCAGAAGCGGCAAAGAGCACATCGTGCCGATGCGCGGCCTGCCGGATGGCGAGTCGCTCTACGTCTTCGCTTCGGCCCACGGCAACGATCGGCAGCCCGACTGGTACTACAACCTCGTCGCCAATCCGGACATCACCATCGAGAAGGGGACCGAAACGCTCACAGTGCGCGCAACCGTGGTCCACGGCGCGAAGCGAGACGCTATCTTCGCGCGGCATGCAGCCAGATTCCCGATTTTCGCTGAGTACGAGCGCAAGCTGGCTCGCACTATCCCGGTGATCCGACTCGACCGACGAGAACCACGTGACGGTCCTTAGAAAGGAAGGGAGAAGG
>DASUQU010000354.1:0-5386 GCA_036280495.1 Thermomicrobiales bacterium
GATAGGGGCAATGCTAGAATCGGTCTCAGCATCCAAACGGGGAGCCGACCGCTGGCATCCCCTGGCTAGGAGTCTTATCCCATGTCTCAGGCACCCGGGGCGGTCCTCGATCCGCCGCGAACGATTCCGGGCGACGACATCTTCGACATTACGATCATTGGCGCCGGTCCAACCGGGCAATTCGCCGCATTTTATGCGGGTTTACGCGGAGCTCGCACGCAGGTGATCGACGCGCTGGAAGAGCCAGGGGGCGCGCTGACCGCGATCTACCCTGAGAAGTACATCTACGACGTGATCGGATTCCCGCGCGTGCTGGCGAAGGATTTCGTCGCGCATTGCGACATCCAGGCCCGCCAGGCGGAGCCGACCATTCGCTTGAACGAGCAGGTGCTCGAGCTGGAGGCGTTGCCGGACGGGCTGATCCGGCTGGGAACCAGTAAAGGTGAGCGCTGGAGCCGGACCGTCATCGTCTGCGCCGGCGTTGGGGCCTTCGAGCCGAAGCGACTGACGGTGCCTGGACTCCGTGAGTTGGAAGGTAAAGGCGTCCACTATTTCGCGAAGCGCGTCGAGGACTTCCGGGACAAACAGGTGGTCATTGTCGGAGGCGGCGACTCCGCGGTCGATTGGGCCGTGACGCTAGAACCGGTGGCAACGCAGGTGACGCTGATCCACCGATCGAAGTTCCGGGCTCATGAAGCGACTGTCCGGCAGCTGGAGGAGTCCACGGTTGACCTGAATTACCCCGGCTGCGAGATCACCGCGATCCACGAGGGTGATGATGGCCGGCTGGCCGCCGTGTCGTTCAAGAACGTGGCGGGCGATGAACGGACAATACCCGCGGATGATCTGATCGTCGCGATCGGCTTTGTCGCGGACCTTGGCCCGATGAAAACGTGGGGATTCGAGCTGCAACGCAACCAGATTGTCGTCGACAAGACCACGATGGAAACCGGTATCCCGGGTGTTTACGCGGCAGGGGATGTGGTGACCTACCCGGCCAAGTTCAAGCTCATCGTGACCGGCGCGGCGGAAGCTGTCACCGCGGTCAACCACGCGGTGACCCACTATGACCCGAAAGCTCGCCTCGATGCTGGTCATTCGACCAACATCATGGAGAAGCGGGAAAAGGCGGAGGCCGGCGCCGCGGCTGATGACTGACGAGCGGCTCAGCTGACCGGAAGATCCTCCACCACGGCACGCGCGATCTCCAGCCATCGATGGTCGGTGTCGTCAGGGACAGAGCATCCATTGGCCAGGATGAACTTCCGACCACCGGTTTGGGCAAGCGCGTCCTTCGCCTCAGCTTCGATCTGCTCCTCTGGTCCGTGAGACAGGGCGCCGAATTCATTCCAGCCGCCCATCAGGCACTTGCTCGTCTTGACCCGGGCCTCACGCAGGCTCGGTCCGGCAATACGATCGGACCAGCTGAGGACCTGGACCGGGTAGTCCAGCACCTGATCGAACATCAGGTCTTTCTCTCCATGGACGTGCAAGATATTGAGCCAGCCGCTCGAAGCGCCGCGCAGTGCGATCAGGTCGTAAGGGCGCCCGAACTCCCGATACTGCTGTTCGGTCATAATGGTGCGGGAGCACCCCTGCAAAGCGAAGAAAATGCCGTCCGCTCCGGCGTCGGTGATGTCGCGCATATGAGCCGCAAGATTCTCGGCGATTGTGGCAAGCGCCTCGTGGATAACGACCGGGTGCTCCCGGAGGTCGGCCAGGAACTGGTCCCTATCGCGGGCCGCGTACATCGCTTCCGCCAGCGGACTGAAGACGGTCATGATCACCGGTGTATCGAAGCCGAGCGCGTCCCTCAAAATCCCGACCGATTCCGCTCGCTCCCGAAAATACCGGGATCTCATGGCGTCGATGGGCTCGATGAGTCGCCAGTCCTCGAGCGAGGCGATCGATCGCCTGGGAAATGGATACGGCAAGTCGGGCATCACTTTCGCGATGTCCAGCGCGAACTCGTCATCGAAGAAGCGGAGGGTGGCTTCCGCCATCGCCCGGCCGGACCCTTCCGGTTGGAAATGGTGCCAAAAGCAGACTGGAACCCGATCAACTTCGGCGCCATTGACAGCGGCCTGCACGCGTTCGGTTCGCGTCATGTACTCGACTTGAAGTCGCCGCCCCGACGCATTGCCGGCTTTCGGTTTAGCCACGGTGGAAACGCTCCTGCCTGGCGCGTCGGCAAAGCGCTGACGCGATGCAATTTCGCCGCTATCCGGGTAGACCGAGATCGATCGTAGCATAGGACTTCGCGCGTAACGGAACTGAGCCGAGACGCCAGATCTCTGGTGTGCAGTGGATCCAAAGTGGAGCTGAATCGACCAATGAAGCAAGACATGAATCAGAGACCAACTCAGGCGGTCGTCTTGAACCGCGATCTGCTCTTCGGGTCGCGCATTCGAAGCGCCCTGGCAAGTCTTGGCCTCGTAGGTTGCTTCGTTTCAACGTCTGAGGAATTTGTCAGCGCATTGCGCGAGCGGGCGAGTACGGTGGCGATCGGCATTATCGACATGAATGGCGATGTCTCATGGGCTGTGATCAGCGAAGCGCTTTCCCGGCCGGACCGGGATCTCGCGCCGACGCTCGCCTTTGGCCCACACGTGGACATCGAGGGCCGCCGCGAGGCGAAAGCCGCTGGAGTCACCCGCATCGTCTCCAACGGGCAGTTTCACCGCGACATGGCAGGCCTGATCGATCGTTACCGGCGCCACTAGGTCCCGAAAGAAGAATTACCTGGCCCTTGGGGGGTCTCGCGACGAAACGTGCTAGAGTGAACGTACACTCGGTTGCCCGCGGCTGGCCCCGCTTGACCTAAGGGAGGCCGCAATGGAGCAACGGGCATCGCCCGATGGCACGCTCGATCGACTCGCAATCACCGCGCATCGGGACCCGCTGTCCAGCGACGAGCGGCCCGAAGCGCTCACGATTGCGGCCGCGGTGGATCTCTTCTTCGGCGACCTGCGGCTGGCGCCCCGGACCAAGAAGACGTATTGGCACGGCATCGCCAAGTTCCTTCGTCACCTTTCGCAGCACGAGGGAATCGATCCCGAGACGGCGCCGGTCTCGGCGCTGCGGCCCGACCACGTGACGTCGTTCGCCGCGATCCTGGTCCCGCCAGACATCCGCACACCGGAAGAGGTTTCGCAAATGCGGACGGCGCAGAACAACATCTCCGCCGTGCGCAAGCTCTGCTCGTACCTGTCCAGCTACGACCTCAATACCGACCTTGCGGGCGACCGCATCAAAACTCGAATTGCAGCGATGATGCCTCGCTTCGCGCCACCGCCGCCCGACGTCAAGCTTTCGGACCTTGAAGAGATCGTGACGTTCGTCGACAGGTTGCCGCGAGAGGAGAAGCCCCAGCTCGAGCTGCGCCGCTTGAAAGTGCAGGCCATGATCCGATTTCTCTTCCGCTCGGGGGTGCGGGTTTCCGAACTTTGTGCCTTGCGGAGGCGTGACATCGATCTGAGCGAAGGCGCGGCCAGCATCTACCGTGCGAAAGGCGGCAAGAGTCGCACCGTGCACTTCGACGGGGAGACGGCGACGGCGCTGACCGCCTACTGGTCGTTGCGCGGCGACCCATTACGAGGAGCTGGCGCGTTACCTGCCTTTAGCGGTAGGGATAGAATTGCTGTCCCTGGCTCGGCGATCAGCCCGCGCACGGTCGAGCACATTGTGGCTCGCCTGGCTGAGGCCGCCGGGATCGAGAGTGAGGTCACTCCACATTCATTCCGCCACGGGCTGGCGACCGAGCTTGTCCGCAGACGAGTGCGTGAATCTACGGTGCAGACAATTCTTGGACATGCTTCACCTGCTACAACGCGAATCTATGTCCACAAGTCGGCGGTGGAAGTCGCCGACGAGTATCAAGACGCTTTCGGGCCGTATCGTCCACCTCGAGATTCTGCCGCGGATTAGGGGTACCGCACGCGGAGGTTTGGCGACCCTTGCGGTTTGCGTAGTTCTCGCCGGGTGCAGCTCAGGAGCGGCGCGGGAGGCCGCGCGGGACGAGGCTCGAGACGCGGGACTCAAGGACCAGCTTGCAGCGCAGCAAGCCACACGCATCGTGGAAAAGTATTTTCCGCCGACCGGGACACCGGCGCCGACAAAGCCGCCCGCACCCGCACTGGGTCAGATAGCCCTGACCTTTGGCTTCCGTCCGGACGGGACTCCCGATGGGAGCTACGCCAGCGTGCCGGCTGGCGCTGGCACGGTCTATGTCGCAACCCGACTGACAGGGCTGTCAGTCGGTCAGAAGGTGCGGGCGATCGTCACAGACGCCTGGGGCAACGAAGTGGCAAAGCCGGAATCCGTTATCGATCCTGGCGCAGCGGATCGCTGGCTGGCGCTTCCTGTCGGCCTCCCGGCTGAGCTCGCTCCCGGGGAGTATGGTGCCTTTGTGTTTGCCGACGATCGGCCGCTGGGATCGCTGGCATTCGGCATCACCGGGGTCGGAACGTCCGCGCAGCTCCTCCCCGATAGGCCGGTGAACGTTCAAGTGCGGAACACGGTGCCGCCTCCGGGTGCGGCGCCGGCTGGCGGACAACCGACGCCGGCGAACGGCGAGGCCGCTCCCACAGTAGCTCCCTCGGGCTAGCGTGGTACCCCGATTCACGTCGAGCGGTTTCGTTGCCACCGTGTAGAACCGACCATACAATCCGACGCAAGAAGACTGCGTGGGTGACTGCGCCGAGTCGCAACGGCGCGGTTGGTAAAGCCTCTGGCGGGGAGGGTCTGTGGACGACCGTGATCTTTGGACAGCTGCAGTCGCTGAGTTCATTGGGCCATTTACGCTGGTTGTCGCCGGGGTGGGGGCCATCATCTCGACCCAGAACCTGGGTGACGGTGGCAATTTGGTCGCAGTTTCCCTCGCTCATGGTCTGGCTATCGGCCTCATGGTTGCTGCGTTGGGCCACGTCTCCGGCGGACATTTCAATCCGGCCGTAACGATCTCCATGCTGGCGACCGGCGAGATTGGGATCACCCGGGCTATTACCTACGTCGTGGCGCAAGTCGTCGGCGCGACTGCCGGAGCAGGGGTCCTAACGCTGGTATTTCCGGCCCTCGGACCGCTGGGGCGAAACAACGAGGGGGTTAACCTCGGGCTGCCTGGGCTCGGTCCCGACGTCTCAGTCACTGGCGCGCTAATCATGGAAGTCCTGATGACGTTCTTCCTGGTCATGGTCATCTTCGGGACCGTCGTCGATCCCCGCGGCCCGAAGGCGATAGCGCCTCTAGCGATCGGCTTGATTATCACCATGGACATTCTCACGGGAGGCCGTATTACTGGCGCCGCGATGAACCCGGCACGAGCCCTTGGTCCGGCGATCGTGCAGCAGGATTTCACGAACTGGTGGATTTACTGGGTCGGACCAAT
>DASUQU010000355.1:0-8984 GCA_036280495.1 Thermomicrobiales bacterium
ACCAGACCACTGTCGCGCTGGCATTGGATGGACCACCGTCGGTGAGAATGCTGACGGAATCGAAGAGCTGCAAGTTCCAGATGGTAGCCATTACGACCGCGAAGAAGAACGTTGGCCGCATCAAGGGCAGTGTAATGTGGCGTAGCTGCTGCCAGCCATTGGCACCATCGATCGTTGCCGCCTGGTAGAGCTCGGTGGGCAGAGCCAGGAGTGCTGCGAGGAACAAGAGAGTCCAGAAGCCGACCCCGCGCCACACCTCGAGCATCGCGATCGAGGGCATCACCAGCGAGGGATTGCCGAGCCAGTTTTGGGGCGGGATGCCGAAAAGACCGAGAAAGATATTGAGCGCGCCGAAATCGCGCTGGACGACGAAGAGCCAGATCAGCGCCGCCAGCACGTAGGGAGTGAGGGTCGGTACGTAAAAGAGCGAACGGAGCGGACCGCTTCCACGCGGAATCCGTTGCAGGCAGAGCGCCAGGATCATGCCGATGACGAAGACGGCGGGGATGGCGAGCAGACAGTAGTAGACCGTATTGCGGATGGTCGTCCGCACCAGATCGTCGCTCCACGCCCGTTGCCAGTTCTCGAGTCCGACGAAACGCGCGGGCGTGATGATGCCGCCATTGTGGAACGTGAGATAGAAGAGGAACGCGATCGGAATCAGCAGGAAGGCGATGAAGCAGAACGCGTTCGGCAGCAGGAATGCGTAGGCCGTCAACGCCCGCCGCCGCGCGTGCTGACGTCGCAGGCGTTCATGTTCCTCAGGCGACAGGCGCATCGTGGGCGCCGGGGATGTGGTTTCCGGTTCGGCGCGTTCGAGGGAAAGAGTCGTCATCGCGGTCATCGCAGAAGCAGGCTCCTCCGAACGGAGGGGCCTGCTCCTCAAGCAGCCCTATGAGCCGATGAGTCCGTTGACGATCTCGCCGGCTTTGGCCATCGCTTCCTCACCGGACTGCTCGCCCCGGTAGGCTCGCTCCACCTCCGGCCAGATATTCGTCAGCATCTCGTAGTAGTTCTCGGTAACCTGGATCCCTTGCACCGCCGGCACGTATTGCTCCTGAACGGTCTGCAGCAGCTCACTCTCATAGGGTGGGCTGGAATCGACGCGCACAGTCTGCAGGCCGATCTGCGCGGCGTACGGGTTGATGACGTCCGCGCTCGTCCACCACTTGACGACCTCCCAGGCCGCCTCCTTGTTCGGGCTCTTCTCGGAGATGGTGGCGTAGCCGAAGTTCCCCATCGTCGACTGCTTGCCGCCCTCGGTGGTGGCCGGCGCCTGTGCGACGCCGAGGCCGAATTCGACCGGTTTGTCGACCTCCCAGACCACGGCCTGCGGGTATTCGTCGTGCAGAATGGCGATGCGTCCGGCTTCGAAGAGCGCCTTGCTGCCGTTCCAGTCGTACGCCCCCGCCTCGGGAGCAACTTTGTGGACGAGGCGCATGTCGGCGAGGTACTGCGTTGCCGCCGCCGCGGCCGGGTCAAGGTTTTGGGCCTTCAAATCGGCGGTCATGATGTCGGCGTCATCGTTGTGGACATATGGCAGCCAGTCCCAGTGCGCGTAGTCGGTGAACGAGTCGCGGAACTGGAATCCCCAGACCTGATCCGTAGTCAGCGCCTTCGCGGCTTCGACAAGCTCGTCGCGGGTCTGCGGGAACTCGGTGATCCCCGCGGCCTGGAGCAAATCGGCGTTGTAGAAGATGCCGAACGCAGCGCCGAGCGCGCCGACGCCATAGGTCTTGCCGTCAAAGTTGGTGACGTCCCACGTGAACGGAGCGATGGCTGCCTTCTCCGCCGCATAATCCTCAGTGTCGACCATGGCGGTGATATCGGCGACCTGGCCGGCGTTGACGAACTTCGCCAGCACGAGATCGACGAGGTAGACGACGTCCGGGGGCTGGCCGGCGTAGCCGGCGGTCAGTTCAGCGTCCATCGTCGGCCAATTGAAGAACGTCGAATTGAGGGTAATGTCGGGGTGCGCCGCCTCGAACTCCTGCTTCATCGTCTCCCAGAACTGGGCGTCATCCGGGTGATGCGGGCCTTTGATGATGGTGATGGTTGCTTCGGCCTGTTTCGCCCAGCGGCTGCGCTGCGGGGTGGGAGCCGGCGCGGCGACGGAATCAGCGATCCTGGCGGCAAACACGGCGGAGACCCCGACCGCCGTCGCTCGGCGCATGAACTCGCGCCGGTTGATGAAACCGTGCCGGAAATTGACGATTGCTTCATCACGCAAGCGCCGACGATCGGCAATCGTGAGTCTGCGTTCACTCATGGCCGGGAAGCTCCTTCCTGCCGTAACTCCACGCTAATGATGGAGGCGCGTGCGATACACGATCCAGCCGCTCGATCGAACCCGCAACGCGGATCCGCGTTAGGCAGCGGAAAGCCGCCCACCGGCTTGCGGTGCGATCGTTGGCTGGGTTACCCCGTTGACAATGCATAGCCGGTGCGAGTCTATGTTCACCTCTGGAGCCTGTCAATCGGCTCCCGGGCGCTGGTGACCCGCCCAATCAGCGGCGGCAGGGACAAGGAGTGTGAAACGCTCATGGCGGAGCCCAGAGGCCGCTTTCTCGTCGGAATTGACACCGGAGGGACGTTTACCGATCTGGTTGCGTTCGACGTCGATTCGGGGACGCTCTCGACCTCGAAAACCCCGTCCGTGCCGAGTCAGCCCGGCCGGGCCCTGCTCGACGCCGTGCAGGCTGCCGATCTGGCAATGCCCGACATCGCGGGGCTCGTCCACGGCACGACGGTTGCCACCAATGCACTCATCGAGCGCACCGGAGCTCGCGTGTTGCTACTGGTCACAGCCGGGCACGAAGATATCCCGTACATCCAGCGTATCAACCGCAAGACGCTCTATGACCTGCGCTGGCAGAAGCCGAAACCGCTCCTCGCCTCGCGCCGAGACAGCGTCGGCGTGCGCGAGCGCATCGGGGCGGAAGGCCAAGTTATCCGCGCCGTCGATGTCGATGCCCTAGTGGCAGCGTGCCGCGAGGTTCGTGAACGCCCGATCGAGGCGGTGGCCATCAGTCTCCTCTTCTCCTACGTCAATCCCGAGCATGAGAGACAAGTGCGAACGGTGGTCGCGCAGGAGTTGCCGGGATTGCCGATCTCGGTCTCGCATGAGGTCGCCCCGATCTGGCGGGAGTACGAGCGAACATCGACGACGATCGCCGACGCCTACCTCAAGCCGCTCATGGAGCGATATGTCGGCAATCTCTCATCGACCCTGACCGAGGCCGGGTTGACCACACCCTGGACGATCATGAAATCGAACGGCGGCGCCATGCTCGCCTCTGGCGCGGCCCTGCACCCAATCCAGACCGCGCAATCGGGTCCGGCGGGAGGAATGCTCGTCGCGGCCGCCCTTGGCACTCAAGCCGGTCTGCCGGACCTGTTGACCCTCGATATGGGCGGGACCAGTGCTGACGTCGGGATCATCCTCGATGGCTCGCAGCGGCATACAACCGAGTACGAGATCGAGTGGGGTGTTCCGGCAGCGATCCCCTTGATCGACATTAGGTCGATTGGCGCCGGAGGCGGCAGCATCGCCTGGATCGACGCGGGCGGGTTCCTGCGAGTCGGTCCCGAGAGTGCGCGGGCCGTGCCTGGACCGGCATGTTACGGGCTCGGGGGTACGCGACCGACGGTGACCGATGCCAACCTGCTCCTGGGACGTCTCGACCCCGACTATTTCCTGGGTGGCCGCATGCAACTCGACCCGAGCCTGGCCGAAGCCGCTCTCGGGGAACTGGCCGGTCGGGCCGGCATGAGCACCGTCGATCTCGCCTCGTCCATCGTCGAGATCGCAAACGAGAACATGGCCAGCGCCATCAAGATGGTTTCCCTGGAGAGAGGACATGATCCCCGCCGGTTCGCGCTCTTCGGGTTCGGCGGCGCGGGTCCGCTGCATGCGGCGGCAGTGGCGCGGTCACTACGCATGCCGCAGGTGCTCCTTCCGATGTACCCAGGGAACGCCTCCGCGCTTGGCATGCTCCTCGCTGATCTCCGCGTGGATAAGGTCTGGACCCAGGCATTTCGCTCCAGCCGGGTCGACGCGGCGCTTGTGGCGCGGCAGTTCGCCGGTATTCGTGAGGCGGCGGAGACCGAGATGCGGGACGAGGGGTTCGCGGGCACGCCCGAGGTGCACTTCTCGATAAGCATGCGCTATGCGGGACAGAACTACGAGCATCAGGTGCCGGTGTCGGCCGAGACCATCACCGATACCGTGCTGCGCAACGCCTACTCAGCATTCGAGAAAATTCACGCCGAGCGCTACGGCTACGCTATCGAAGGCGAGGAAATCGAGCTGGTCGCGTTCCATGTCACCGTCACGGGACGCCGATCTGCGCCGCGCCTGATTGCTCGCGAGCAAAACGGGTCGGGGACCGAGGCGACCAGTCGCCTCGGTCATTTCCGGGCGCACGGCTACATTCCGACCGCGATCTACCGGCGCTATGGCTTGCCAACGGGAACGCAACTCGAGGGGCCGTGCATTCTGGAGGAGCCGGGTTCGACGACGCTGGTCGAACCGGGGATGACCGTCGAAGTGCTACCGGATGGCCAGTTGCTGATCGAGACCCGCGCCGCATGAGCTGCAACGATACTCATCAGGCTTCAATCGCTGAACTATGAGGTCTAGGGAGATAGCAATGGTTGCATCAGAACAGCTGGACCCCGTCACTCTCACGGTCATCGAGAATTTCTTGACGTCGACCTGTCGTGACATGGGCGTGACGATGATGAAGACGAGCTACTCGCCGATCTTCAACGAGTCGCTGGACTTCTCCTGCGTGATCTTTGATCCCGAGGGCCAGATGCTGGCGCAGGCAGAGTTCTGCCCCTCGCAAATCGGCACGATCAAGTTCACGGTGACTTGGACGCTCGATGAGCTCGGCGTTGATGCCTTTCAACCGGGCGACGTCCTTCTGCACAACGATCCCTACCGCGGCTCCGGTCATGTGCCGGAGCACATGATGCTGAAACCGGTGTTCCACGACGGCAGGCTCTTCGGATTCGTGGCAAATGTCGCCCATATGTCCGAACCCGGAGCGAAGACGCCGGGTGGACTGTCCGGCGATGCCACCGAGGTCTTCCAGGAGGGGCTACTCCTGCCACCGGTGAAGATCAAGAGCCGCGGACAAGACAACGAGGACATCTGGAAGATCATCCTCGCCAACCACCGCACGCCGAAAGTCACGTACGGTGATTTCCGCGCGATGATGGCATCGCTCGATCTGGCAGAGGCGCGGCTGCACGAGTTGCTCGAGGTCCACGGCTCGGAAACCGTCCGTGCCGCCTGCCGTGAGCTCATCAATATCGCAGAGCGGCGCATGCGTGCCGAGATTCGGTCGATTCCGAACGGGGTCTACGACTTCGAAGACGTGATCGAGGATGACGGCATCAGCAATCGCGCGTATCCGATGCGTCTTCGCCTGACGGTGCGCGACGACGATGTCATCGCCGACTTTAGCGGCTCCGCTCCGCAGGCGGTGGGGCCCGTCAACGCGATCTACGCGGTGACCGCATCGGCGGTATACAACGCGATCCTCCACCTCACCGACCCGACGATCCCGCGTAACGAAGGCTGCTATCGACCCATCACTGTCATTGCTCCGCCCGGCACCATCGTCAATTGCACTTTTCCGGCGCCGGTGGCGGGCGGTAACACCGAGACGAGCCCACGCATTACCGACATGATCTTTGGTGCGTTGCAGCAGGCGATTCCGGAGCGGGTCGTAGCGGCGTGTGGCGGCACGTCATCGCCATTCCTCTTCGGAGGGATCGACCCCCGCGACGGTGGGATGTATGCGCATTTTCATTTCGAAGGAGTGGGTTGGGGCGGCCGAAACGGGATCGATGGGAACGACATGGTCGTGACGATCAACGGCAACTGCCGGAACACGCCGATTGAAGTTTTCGAGACCCGCTACCCCGCGTTCCTGATCGAGGAGTATCGATTGCTTCCCGATTCGGGTGGTCCCGGCGAGTTCCGCGGGGGATTGGGTGGCGAGCGCTTGCTGACAGTGACATCGGAAGTGACCGTCAGCGCCTTGCTGAACCGGATGAAGGCCGATCCCTGGGGCATCCTCGCAGGTCGGAGTGGCGCCCGCGGAGGCATCTGGGTGAAGCGTGCCGGCGACGATCGGTGGCAGACGTTCGTCGAGGCCTTCGGCACGATGTCGCCGTCGAAGTTTTCGGGAATTCGGTTGCAGCCGGGTGATCAGGTGCGGCTTGCGATGCCTGGGGGTGGCGGCTACGGCGACCCGCGACGCCGGGACCGGGCGCTGGTCGCGCGCGACATCGATGAGGGGTTCATCACTGCAGAGGCGGCGCGTGTCGACTACGGATATACGGGATGACCGCGGAGCGATCTGACGGCGATGTTGGGGCTGCGCCGGCGAGCGAAACCAGCGAGGGGCGATGGGTCACACCCGCCGTAAGCTACGTTGATCCGACGCGCCGCTTCTGCGATCTCTGCGGTCGACCGATCGCACGGCGATTCTGGCAAGTGAAAACCGGGAGTGGCGAGGGAGTCTACTGTGATCCCGCGCACGCGCGGCTTCACACGACATATCCCATAAGTCTTGATACACAGGGGAACTCAAGTTGAACATATGCAGACGCCCCGGACGGGGCCGGGGCGTCGCGGGATGGGTGGTCCGGTACGCGGACCGGGTCGACGATCGGGAGGGAAGGGGAACCGATCGACGACGTAGGTATGATCGATTGCGGTGCCTGCTGGGCAAAGATCCATTCGAGCCTCCCAATAGGCCCATTCGTACTCCCGGTTAGGGACCACCCGGTTCATTCAGTTCGCTGGCGCTCCAGACGGTTGAGATGAGAGAGAGGACTGCGGCGATGGGCATGTACGAGCAACTCGGGGTTCGACGCGTGATCAACGCCGATGCGACGCTGACCCGGCTTGGTGGGTCACTGATGCCGTCTGACGTGCTCGATGCCATGCGCGAGGCGGCAGGCAGCTTCGTCGACATGTACGAGCTGCAGCAGGTGGTAGGGAAACGGATTGCCGAACTGACCCGCAATGAAGCCGCGTACGTCTCGACTGGAGCCGCCGCCGGGGTGGTGCTGGCCACCCTGGCGACGATGACCGATGGTGATTTACCGACCATCGCCCGGCTGATCGAGACGGGGGAAGCCCCGAAAAACGAAGTTATCATCCACCGCGCGCATCGCATCCCGTACGACCCCGCGATCCGGCTGGCGGGGGCGCGTATCGTCGAGGTCGGAAACCGGCTGCAGACGTTCCCGTGGGAGCTGGAGGCGGCAGTTTCGCCGCGTACGGCGATGGTCTTCTACTCGGCGGGGGTCCATCTCGCGAGCGGCGCGCTTCCACTGGCGGAAACGGTCGAGATTGCGCATGCTCACGGCATCCCCGTGGTGGTCGACGCCGCCGCCCAACTCCCCCCAACCGAGAACCTGTGGCGCTTCACCCGGGAGTTGGGCGCGGATCTCGCGATCTTCTCCGGAGGGAAGGACTTCCGCGGACCTCAGGCCAGTGGGTTGCTCGTCGGCACCGAAGCAATGATCGCGTCCGTTGCCGTCAACGGTTCACCTCACCAGCGGCTCGCCCGCCCGATGAAAGTGGGCAAGGAAGAGATGATCGGGTTGCTCGCGGCCGTGCAGCGCTATGTGGCCGAGGACTGGCGAGACCGGGCGCTCCGTTACGAGCGGATCGTCGAGCGGTGGGTCGAGGACTTCGGAAATGTGCCCGGGATAGAGGCCTCGCGCGTCTTTCCCAACGAGGCGGGGCAGCCGACGCCGCGCTGCCGCGTCACGTTCGCCACCGAGACCGGGTTGAGCGGCGCGGAGGTCGCCAGGTTGCTCTGGGAAGGTGATCCGCGCATCGCCGTCGCTGTCGATGGCCCGGAGGCGATTTCGATCACCCCTGAGCTCCTGCAGGAAGGTGAAGAGTCGGTTCTGCTGGACCGAATCGCGGCCCTCACACTCGAGCCAGCCAGCCTGTTGCGCTCTCGAGCCAGCCAGCCTGTTGCGCTCTTGACCGTCCCTACGCCTCGCTGCTCTCGCCGTAGCGACCGAGGATGAGGCATGCGTTCTGACCGCCGAGGCCAAACGAGTGCTTGGCGACGACGTCGATGGAGGTGGCGCGCGGGGCACCGTGTACCACGTCGAGACCAATCTGCTCGTCCGGCGTCTTGTAGTTGAGCGTCGGTGGGATCATCTGGTCGGAGATGCTGCGTACCGCCGCGATCGTCTCCAGTGCTCCTGACGCGCCCATGCAGTGGCCGAGGGCACCTTTCATCGAGGTGACGGGAATCGATCCGGCGCGCTCGCCGTAGATGAGTCGAATAGACGCCGATTCAGCCAGGTCTCCCGTGGGCGTCGAAGCCGCGTGCGCGTTGATGTGATCGACATCTTCAGGCGCGACCCCGGAATCGTCGAGTGCGGCACGCATGGCGCGGGCACTGCCTGTGCCGTCCGGCAACGGCGCAATCGGATGATAGGCGTCGTTCGATGAACCGAAACCGAGCACTTCGGCGTAGATCCGCGCGCCGCGATTCAGGGCGTGTTCGAGATCCTCGAGCACGAGCATCGCGGCGCCCTCGCCGAGTACGAACCCAGCCCGCGAGGCATCGAAGGGCCGGCTGGCAGCGGCAGGATGATCGTTGCTGTCAGTCACCAGCGCTCGCATGACCGCGAAGCCCGCCGCGTACATCGGGTGCTGGGTCGATTCCGTGGCCCCGCCGATCATGATCGGCGCGTTGCCATCTCGAACTTCTTCGAACGCCTCGCCGATTGCTTGGGCGCCGGTGGCGCAGGCCGTGGTTAGCGTAAGGCTGGGACCGCTCATGCCGAAGCGTGATTGGATGCCGTACCCGGCCAGGTTATGCGGGAACGAGACATGGAGGTGGATCGGCACGCCCCGTACGCCACGCCCCTTGTACGACTCCCAGGCATCAAGAAAATCGTCGTGAACTCCGGCGCCGCAGGTCCCGATCACA
>DASUQU010000356.1:0-2168 GCA_036280495.1 Thermomicrobiales bacterium
GTTCGGCGCAACCTCTTCACCTTTATCAATATCACCTTGCTGATCGTCGGCGTCATCCTGGTGGCGATGGGGCTCTATCGCGACGCCCTGCTCGCCTCCGGTCTGGCAGTCGTCAATGGGTTGGTGGGGGTCATTCAGGAGACGCGCGCCAAGCGCCGGCTGGACCAGATCGCCTTGCTCAACCGCGCTCAGGCGAGCGTCGTGCGTGACGGTGTCGAGCGATTACTCGATCCAGACCAGATCGTGCGCGGTGACATCCTGCGTCTTCGCGCCGGGGATCAGGTCTTTGCCGACGGGACGGTCGTTGGAGATAGTGCGCTGGAGATGGACGAGTCGCTGCTGACCGGCGAGTCCGACCCGGTGGCGAAGCATCCCGGTGATCTCGTCGCCTCTGGGAGCTTCTGTATCTCGGGATTGGGGTGGTACCAGGCCGACCGCGTCGGGGACGCCAATACCGCCGCCAAGATGACCGCGGGGGCCCGAGCCTATCGCGTTCCACTCACCCCGCTTCAGACTCAGGTCAACCTGATCGTGCGGCTGTTGCTGGTGGTTGCGGCGTTCTTCCTCGTCACCGTCCTGCTCGGCTCGTTGATCTGGGGATACCCAGTTGAGGAGACGGTGCTGGCCGCGGCCGTGGTTCTCGGCATCGTCCCCTCGGGACTCTTCCTGATGATTGTCGTCACCTACTCGATGGGCGCCGTCCGTCTGGCGAACCAGGATGCGCTGGTGCAGGGGACGAACGCCGTCGAGTCCCTATCCAACGTCGACATCTTCTGCATGGACAAGACCGGCACGCTCACCGCGAACAAGATGCGGCTGTCTGAGGTGCAGCCGATTGGTGTCGACGAAGCGGAGGTGCGGGCGATGCTAGGAAAGTTCGCTTGTAGTACGTCGGCCGGGACGAAGACCAGTGAAGCATTGACTGACGCCATCCACGGCGAACAGCGCCCTATCCTCCACGAAGTCCCTTTCTCGTCTGCCTACAAATGGAGCGGGGTCAGTGCCGATACCGATGGATTCCGTGGTGTCTTCGCCCTCGGAGCCCCCGAGTTCCTCGGCCCACAACTGGAAACCCGGGAACCGCTGGCGCCTCCTCGAGGTTGGGACGAGAAGGGCATGCGCGTGCTCCTCTTCGCCCACGGACCAATGCCCGCGCCATTTCGGGAAGTAAACGGTCTGCCGGCTCTGCCGCCAGGTGTGAAGCCCGTGGCCTGGCTAGGGTTCACCGACGAGCTGCGTCCCAACGTCGACAAAGCGCTCAATGGCTTCCGCGATGCTGGGATCACGCTGAAGGTGATCTCGGGAGACAACCCGGAGACCGTTGCGGCGCTAGCACGTCAAGCCGGCCTGTCTGGCGATGCCGTGCTTGTCTCCGGGCTCGATCTCGACGGGATGGACAAATCGGAATTCATGGAAGCGGCGGAGCGCTCGACAGTCTTTGGCCGGGTGACACCGGAGCAGAAACAGCGGCTGGTCGAAGCGTTGCGTGAAAACGGTCACTACGTCGCTATGACCGGCGATGGTGTGAACGATGTCCTCAGTTTGAAGCAGGCGAATCTGGGCATCGCTATGCAGAGCGGGAGCCAGGCGACCAGGAACGCGGCCGATATCGTCCTCCTGCGTGATTCTTTCGGCGCGCTGCCAAACGCGTTCCGGGAGGGACAGCGCATCCGGCGCGGCCTTTGTCGCATTCTGGAGCTCTTCCTGACCCGCGTGTTCACCGTCGCACTGATCATCCTGGCTGTGTTGATGGTCGAAGCAGGGTTCCCCTTTTCGCCGGCTCAGATCACCCTGCTGACGTTGCTCACGGTCGGTATCCCCACATTCGGTATCGCCCTCTGGACGCGACCCGGACCGCCGCCCCGCAACCTGCCCCGCCGCCTGCTACGGTTTGTGCTGCCGGCATCGACTCTCCTCGCGCTCGCCTCATTCGCTGTCTACATCGCCGTCTACACGCTTCATGATCTCGATCTGCCGGCGTTGCGGGCAGGCGGCATTGCGGCGGCGACATCGGTGCCCCAGCAAGACCTGGCCAGTCGTGAAGCGCTGACCCATGTGCTGGTATTGGGTGGGCTGTTGCTGGTGCTCTTCGCCGCGCCGCCCGGGCCCTGGTTCGCCGTCGTCGAGGAGATGGACGGCGACCGGCGACCGGCTTACCTGGCGCTGGT
>DASUQU010000357.1:0-9318 GCA_036280495.1 Thermomicrobiales bacterium
CGGATCATGCCGAGCTGATTTGGAATTTCGTGGAGAAGTCCGCGGCCGAACTCGATGAGATCAGACTGAATCTGCCCTGTCACGCACACGACCGGCGAGTTGCAGGCGTATGCAGTCGAGAGCGCAGCCGTGGCATTGAGCAGCCCTGGACCGGGTACAACCATGCACACGCCGACCTTGTCAGTCGTGCGCGCATAACCATCGGCCATATATGCCGCGGCTTGCTCGTGGCGCGGGTGAATGACGCGGATCGCTTCCCGCTCCGCATAGAGGGCGTCAAACGCACCGTCGAGTTGGACGCCCGGGAGCGCAAAGATCGTTTCGACACCGTTGGCGATCAGTGAAGCGACCAGCGCCTGCCCCCCGGTCAACTCTCGCGTCGGCGCTCCGGCCGCCTTGAAATGGTTGTCGGTCGCTTTCCGCTCGCGCGTTTCGATCAACGGTCGATCCTTCCCAGAACCGCCTCCCAGGACGGCACAGTTCGCGGTACTCACCTTGCCGCGGCATTGTAGTCTGCCGACCAGGACCGACCTGGATACCACGCTCTCTAGACCTAATGCTTCCCTTTCGTTAGTATTGGAGGCGCGGCACCCGGATCATGGGTCGCCGTTCAGGATCTGTGCCAGCCGAGTGGTACACTACGCCAACGCTGGACCAGACCCCGCCGTGGATTTCCGTCGGCCCGACCGACAGACGGGGTTTCGCATTTCGTCGTGCAGGGGTTCGAACGCATGGATGCGCTGTTACTCGCGGCTCGCCTGATCCTGGCCGCGGTGTTCGTAGTGTCGGGGGTTTCCAAGCTCTTCGATCTCTCCGGATCCCAGGCCGCCATGCGGTCATTCGGCGTTCCAGAACGGTTTACGCGGGCGGGCGGGATCGCGCTGCCGATTGCCGAACTCGTCATCGCGGTGCTCCTGATCCCCGCCGCCACGGCGCAGTGGGGAGCATTGCTCGCGTTGATCCTGTTGGGGGTTTTTATCGCGGGCATCGGCTACAACCTCTCCCGGGGCCGCAAGTTCGACTGCCATTGTTTTGGGCAACTGACGACATCTGAGATCGGTCCGTCGACGCTGATCCGGAATGCTGTCCTGGCGGTGCTCGCGGCTTTCGTCGCTATTTCCGGGTTTGTCAACAATGACCCCGGACCTGCCCTGACTGAGGTGTTCAGCGGACTGACCACCTTTGAATGGGTAATGCTCGTCGTAGCGGTCGTCGTGCTCGCCGCATTGGCGGGTGTCGCCTGGCTGCTCGTGCATCTCCTCGGTCAAAACGGGCGTTTGCTCGTTCGGCTCGACCGGATCGAAGCCGCACTTGAAGAGGCGGACATCGAGATCCCTGACGCCGACGAAGACGACGAAGAAGACGAGGAGGAGGAAGGACTGGCCTTCGGCGCACCCGCGCCAGCGTTCAGCCTGTCCGGTCTCTATGGGGAGACGATGACGCTGGATGCACTGCGGGCGACCGACAAGCCCGTCCTCCTGCTGTTTACCGATCCCAGTTGCGGCCCATGCAATGCGATGATGGGCGACGTCGGCAAATGGCAGCGCGATCTCGCTGAAAAACTGACCATCGCCGTCATTACACGCGGGTCGCTCGAGGACAACCGCAACAAGGCGAAGCAGCACAATCTGACCCACGTGCTGATGCAACGGGACAACGAAGTGGCCGACGCCTACCAAACGTTCGGGACACCGACGGCCGTACTGGTGCGGCCGGATGGAACCATCGGTAGCGGCGCGGCCGGGGGCGCCCAGCAGATTAGCACCCTCGTCAAGCAGGCCGCTGAAGGCAAGGTGCTGGTGCCTAAGCCGCGTCCCGCCGCTGCGCCGAGGCCCATCCAGGCCCGGCAGCCCTCCGCCAATGCTCAGGCGCCGCGGGGAATCGCCAGCATCGGTAAAGACGCGCCGGTCGTCGAACTCAACAATCTGGATGGGGAACTAGTGCGGCTGGCTGACTTCGCCGGGCACCCCACGGCAGTGCTGTTCTGGAACCCCGGCTGCGGCTTCTGCCAGCGCATGCTCGACGACCTCAAGACCTGGGAGTCCGGTCGGTCCGAAAACGCACCCAAACTCCTGGTCGTCTCGACTGGAGATGTCGAACGGAACCGCGAGCAAGGATTTTCCTCGCCGGTCGTTATCGATTCCGGTTTCAACGTCGGACGCGCTTTTGGCGCCAGCGGCACCCCCTCGGCGGTGCTGGTTGGGGCCGACGGCAAGATCGCTTCCGGTCTCGCTGTCGGTGGGCCGACAGTGATCTCGCTTCTCAGGAACGAGGCGCCGAACTTGCTGGATCCCTCGACGGCCGATGAATCGGACGCGCCCGCGGGGCCTCGCGGGGTTCCCGTTGGGGGCAAAGCGCCGAACGTGCAGCTGCGGGATCTCGAGGGCACGGAGGTCAACCTCGACGAGAATCGCAATGGCCGCACGGCTCTCCTGTTCTGGAACCCAGGGTGCGGCTTCTGCCAGCGGCTCGTCCCAGATATCAAGAGCTGGGAGAAAGACCGGCCCGAGGGCGCGCCGCGACTCGTGCTCATCTCGACCGGCGACCCGGAAGCGAACCGCGCACACGGCTTCGAGTCGACGATTCTCCTCGACCAGGGGTTCCGCACCGGTGAAGCCTTCGGCGCCTCCGGGACACCTTCCGCGATTCTGATCGATGCCAACGGCAACGTCGCCTCCGGTCTCTCGGTCGGTGGCCCGGACGTCATGAACCTCCTTCGGTCCTGACTACGCAATAGCGAAGCGGAAAACCGGGGCGGCCAGGCCGCCCCGGTTTTCCGCTCTTCGTTGGCTAGTGACCTAACCCGCTTTCCGGAGGCGGGCTCGGGCAGGGCTCGACATGCCAAATGACTTCCGCGCCAGCCGCGAAGGTGACCTCGGCGAGAAAATCCGCCAGCCTCTCCCGCGCCACGAAATAGCTATTTTCGTGCGCATGTAATGCCTCGGACTCGAGACGGGTTACCACCCGGTAAAAGGCAGGCAGCCGCGACCCCTCGTCCTCGGCCGCTCCGACGTGCCGATAGTGGTAGCGCGATCCCCGGGACGCGCTTACCCAGTCAACCTCCGCCCATCCGCTGCCGTCGGGGTTGTCCGGAATCCAGAATCGCTCATCTGGGCCCTGGGTTGGCATCAGTCAGCATCCCGCAGCTGCTGGTCGATCAGGATCTCCGACTGCTTCACGATCAGGTCCACGACTTTCTCGAAGGTGTAGTCACGACTGCGCCCCCCCCGCTCGCGCACGTGAAGCTCGAGGTCGGGGTGAAGCATGACGCGACGCCAGCGGTCTTCGGGCGGCGCCGTCTCGACTTCGAGCATGGCGGCGAGCTCCGCGTCACGCATGTCCTGAAGGCGCTGCCGGATCTGCTGCAACGGAGTGTTGTCTTTCTTGAGCAGCTCGATAGCTTTGAGTCTGAGCAGATGCGCCGGGCTGTACGTGGCCCCGACGCCGCGACCACGAGCGGGGGGAAGCAGCCCCTCGGTGATGTAGAAACGGATCGTGCGCGCCGAGAGTCCTGATTCCGCCTCGAGATCGGCCATCGTGTACCGGTACGGGTCTGGCGACCTAGTCCCGATCGCGGCACTGCCAACCGGTAGCGAACCACCCCGCTGCCGCGATATGCGAGGGCGCGATTGGGTCGCTCGTGGCCGCCCGTCGCCAGCTCGTCCGTCTCGGTTGTCGCTCCCCATTAGCATACCCCGCTCCATAACCATAGGCTCGGATCGCCAGAGGTCCTTCGATGATGACAGTTTCGCTGTCACTATGAGTGTAGCCCAGGTCGGATTCACGGGGCGCGGTACCATTCTCCTCGCTGACAAGGGCCGATGCCGCGGCCGATTGACGGAGTGAGGAGTGGCGTGGGCCCCCAGGCGCTGATCTATTTTGGCGTGGCCGGCGGTGCGCTGGTCCTGGCTCTCTCTCTACTCTACGCGCGGTACGTGCGCCACGATCCTCAGGCCGTTCGCTCCCGCGGCGGTTTTACCCTCTTCGCGGTCTTCCTGCTCCTGTTTGCGGTTGGTGCCGCTGCCGCCGGACTCGTTTCGGCTCGGGCTGGCCGCTAATGAAAAACCAGCCAGAGGCGAGGGCCGCTCCGGTGTTTCGCATCGTTGGCGTCATCCATCTTCCTCCGCTTCCGGGTTCGGCGAGGGGTGAGTCCGCACGCCATATGGGGGCGATTCTGGAAGCAGTCCGCTGGGATGCGGCGGCCTGGGCGGGCGGCGGAGCGAACGCGCTCGTCGTTGAAAACTTTGGCGACGTACCCTTCCACAAGGGAGCTGTCGGGCCGGAAACGGTTTCCGCCATGACGCTGGCTGTCTCGGTGGCATGCGCCGAGAGCGGACTTCCCGTCGGCGTGAACGTCCTTCGCAATGACGTGGAAGCCGCAGTCGTCATCGCGGCACTCGCAGGCGGCCAATTTGTCCGCGCCAATGTCTATGCCGGGGCGGCGGTGACCGACCAGGGACTGATCGAGGGACGGGCCGACGCCGTCCAGGCGCTCATCCGTCGCCTGGACGCTCCCATAGCCGTCTGGGCGGATGTCGATGTCAAGCACGCCGCGCCGCTCTCCAAGCGCCCGATCTGCGAACTGGCAGAAGACGCCGTCGAGCGTGGCCTCGCAGGCGCGGTGATTGTTTCCGGCACGGGTACCGGACGCCCGACGAAGCTCGCCGATCTGCAAGCAGTGCGAGCGGTCCTGCCCAGTACGCCGATCTATATCGGCAGTGGCGCGACAGAGGAGACCCTCCCCTCGCTGCTGGCGGTTGCCGATGGTGCGATTATCGGCACAGCAGCCAAGGTCGACGGGATCGTCGCCAATCGAGTCGATCCCAACCGGGTGCGGGCACTTGTCGCCATCGCTAGGACGGTCAGCGACCGGTAAAGCGCGGCGAGCGCCTCTCCGCGAACGCCGCCAGACCTTCTTCGTAGTCATCCGTGTTGTCGAGGGGGGCTCGCAGCGTGTTGACGGCGCGGCGGGCATCCTCAAACGGCGTGCCGTAAGTCTCCCTCAGGGCGGTCTTCACCGCCCTTACGGCCAGCGGCGCGTTTGCGGCAATCGAGGCCGCAAGCTCGGCCGCGCTCTGCATGACTGAGTCGACGGGCGCGAGCCGGTCGACCAACCCCAGTCGGTACGCCTCCTCCGCCGTTACCCGTCGCCCGGTGAAGAGCAGATCGCGCGCGGCGCCGCCGCCGACAATCTGCGGCAATCGCAGCGCACCGCCCGCTCCAGGGAAAATGCCGATCTTCACCTCAGGGAAACCAAAAGTGGCATCCTCCGCGGCGACACGGAGATCGCAGGCGATGGCCAGTTCGGCGCCCCCCGCGAGGGCAAAGCCGCGCACTGCCGCAATGGTCGGCATCGGCAAGGCCGCCAGCGCTTCGGCGGCGGCTTCGATCGCCACCGTGTGGGCGGTCCGCTCTCCCCGAGAGAGCATCCGCCGCTCTTTGAGGTCGGCGCCCGCGCAGAAGGCACGCTCCCCGGCACCGGAAAGGATGGTGACCCAGACGTCGTCTCGATCGGAAAGGGCACTGCACATTTTCAGCAATTCCGCCGCGAGTTGACGGCTGATGGCGTTGAGCGCCTCCGGCCGGTTCAGCGTAAGCGTTGCCAGATGGCTTTCGCTGTCAACAGTGAGCAGCACCGACGGCGGGAGCGCTCCCTCTGTTCGTCTCATGACCGTCTCCCCTCACTCGACTTTGCTACGTCCGGGACGGAGTTTGCCATCCCGCCGTCACTCGCCGTAGGATCGCGCCTCTCGAACACGAGCGGCAATGGGCGAGGAAACGATCATTCTGATGAGAGAGGAGTTGGGCGCGAAGACCGACATCGATCCGTTTGCGGATCCTCCGGAGATCCTGAGATTGCGACGTGAAGTGCGCGCCCTCTGCATGCAGTTTCCTGATGCGTACTGGCGCGATCTGGATCAAAGGCGAGGGTATCCCGAGGCGTTCGTGCAGGCCCTGACCGACGCCGGCTGGCTAGCCGCACTCATTCCAACGCGTTACGGCGGGCTCGGGTACGGTTTGCGCGAAGCCGCCGCCATCCTGCAAGAGATCAACGAGAGTGGCGGGTACGCGGGTCCCGCCCACGCTCAGATGTACGTGATGGGTACGTTGCTTCGCCATGGCTCGGAGGAGCAGAAGGAGCGCTACCTGCCGCAAATCGCCTCTGGCGCGGTGCGCCTGCAGGCGTTTGCGGTTACCGAACCAACGGCCGGGACGGACACGACCCGCATCGAGACCGCAGCCGTCCGGGACGGCAACGACTACGTCATCACCGGTCGCAAGATCTTCATTTCGCGAGTACAGCATTCCGATCTCATGGTGCTGCTGGCGCGTACGTCACCTCGCGACGACGCTCGTCCCACCGCCGGTCTTAGTCTCTTCCTGATCGATCTCAGGGAGGCTGGCGAGGCTATCCAGCTTCGTCCGCTTCGCATGCTGATGAACAACGAGACCAACGAGGTGACGATTGATGCGTTGCGGGTTTCCGCCGATGCACTGATCGGCGCCGAAGGCATGGGATTCCGGCACGTCCTCGATGGCTGGAACGCGGAGCGCATCCTCATCGCCGCCGAATGCGTCGGCGACGGGCGATGGTTCATCGAGCGAGCTGCAGGACACGCGAAGACGCGGGAGGTTTTTGGGCGCCCCATTGGCGCCAACCAGGGGATCCAGTTTCCCTTGGCGATGGCGTGGGCGCAGCTCGAAGCAGCCGATCTGATGGCGCGCCGCGCCACCGCTCGATTCGATGCCAATCTCCCTTGCGGCGCCGAGGCGAATACCGCCAAATTGCTGGCGTCCGAGGCAAGCTGGGGGGCCGCGAACGCCGCCGTCGATACCCTCGGCGGCCACGGATTCAACGCCGAACGGGATGTCGAGCGCAAGTTCCGCGAGACGCGGCTCTACCGAGTTGCCCCGGTGTCGAACAATCTGGTGCTGAGCTATCTAGCCCAGCATGTCCTGGGCCTCCCGCGGTCGTATTGACCGAAAAACTCAGCCTTGGCGAGCCCGTCCGGCGGCCTCGACGATGGCGCGGCGGGTGAGGCCGCGCGTGACGCGGCGCCGGTACTCGGCGGAGCCATGAAGATCATCCAGGAAATCGATCCCGCCATCGACCAGATCGGCCGCCGCGGTAACAACGCCATCGTCCAGCCGCTGACCACGCAGCGCCGTCTCCGTTGCCTCTGCCCGCCACGCAACGGCTGCGGCACCGGTGACACCGACGCGAACATCCGCCACCGCGCTCTGGCCGTCGAGGGCCACCACCACCCCAACCCCGACGATGGCGTATCCCGACGCCTGGTTCGCCAGTTTCTGGTAACTCCAGCCGTGTCCTTCTGCCGGACGCGAAATGAGGATCTCGGTCAGGATCTCGTCCGGCTGCAACGCGGTCGTGAGGAAATCGAGAAAGAACTCCCGCGCCGGAATTCGTCGCTCGCCTTGAGGTCCCCTGGCGACGATCGACGCGTCGAGAGCGAGGATCGCTGCCGGATAGTCAGCGGCCGCGTCGGCGTGTGCAACCGCGCCGCCGATCGTGCCCCGGTTACGAACTTGCCGGTCGCCAACGCGTGCCGCCGTGTCCGCGAGGAGCGGAACCGCGGATCGGACCTCAGTGGCGGAAGCAATCTGATGATGTGTAGTCAACGCACCGATCGCGATCTCACCATCGGCCTGCCGCACCCCCCTCAACTCCGGGATGTGCCCGATGTCGACCAGTGTTTCCGGCTCCGCCAGACGCAACTTCATGATGGGCAGCAAACTGTGGCCGCCAGCGATCAGTTTGGCGTTCTCCCCATGCTCCTCTAAGAGCGCAATCGCTTCCTCGACACTTTCGGCGCGCTGGTAGGCAAACTGTGAAGGGTTCATCGCACTACCTCGCTTGCGCCGAATCGCGACTCGACAGCGGCTCGGGAGTCGCTCCCGCGGCCAAGTTTTTCGCGGCCGTCTGCACAGAGCGGACGATGTTGTGATAACCGGTGCAGCGGCAGATGTTCCCCTCCAACCCGTGTCGGATCGACTCCTCACTGGGATCGGGATCGTCCGCGAGGAGCGCGACGGTGGAGAGGACCATCCCCGGCGTGCAGAACCCACACTGCAGGCCATGCTCGTTCCAGAACGCCAACTGTACCGGGTGTAGCGTTCCGACCGGAGCCAGACCTTCGATGGTCGTCACCGCGGCGCCGTCAGCCTGGACCGCGAGGATCGTGCAGCTCTTGACCGCTTGCCCGTCCATCAGCACCGTGCAGGCGCCGCACTGGCTCGTCTCGCAACCAATGTGCGCCCCGGTTAGCGCCAGTTCATTACGGAGATACTGCACCAGGAGCGTCCTGGGCTCGACTTCGGCCCGGCGCTCAACGCCGTTGACTGTCAATGCGATCGGCACGCGCACTCCTACCCCCGAGTATGAAGCCGGTCAGTCGGGAAGTCAGGAAGCAGAGCGTCGCCTGCTGACCGACTAACCGACTGACCGACTAACTGACTTTCTGTTCCAGACAGGAGAAGAACTGACCGACGATCATCTTTGCCGCTGGCTGCATCACCCGGCCGCCGACGCGGGCCAAAGTGCCGCGCACGTTGGCGTTGCCGACCCAGTTCACGAGCGTCCCTTCACCGTCCTGCGCAAGATCGATCTTCGCGTCGCCCGAGATCTGTCCGGCTGGACCCTTCCCTTCGACCGCCATGCGGTACGAGGTCGGTTCGTCCTTTTCGACGATCTTGACGCGACCTTGGTACGTGCCGCGAATCGCCGCCACGCCGATCTTCAAGCGGGCCTCGTACTCTTCAGGACCCACTTCGACCATCTCCTCGGCGCCTGGAAGACACTGTTGCAGAATCTTTGGATCGAGCAAGAGTTCCCACACGCGCTCCCGCGGCGCTGAGAAGCGATGCTGCCCGCTGATTTCCATTTGCGCGAAGCTCCTCGATTGGCGCGGCTAGACCGCGTCGTTCCGATCCCCAGTTGGTACGGCGGTGCCGGAAACAGTCTCGGAGTCTAGCACGCTCTCATCAGGACCTTGCTTTCGACAAGGCACCAGGATTCCACGATAATCGACTGAACCTACATCCGAGGCCGCGCAATTTTGTCGGGCCGAAACAACGAGAGGGATGGCCATCCATGGTGACGGCAAGTCCGGTGCGCATCGACCGAGGTCGCGTTGCGGAGCTTACGGAGCGCGAGCAGAAGAAGCTCGACGCTCGGACCACGAAGTCGGGTGAGATGTACGAACGCGCCCGGCGATCGCTTTCCGGCGGTGTCGCGTCGTCCTACCAGGTGCGCGACCCATGGCCCATCTACCTGGAAAAGGGCCACGGCTCCAAAGT
>DASUQU010000358.1:0-9640 GCA_036280495.1 Thermomicrobiales bacterium
GGCGTGCCACGCTCCGCATCCGGCCGTTCCCGCTCGAGCTGCTCGACGGCGAATCGGCTCCTCGCGACATCCTCGACCAGGAGTGGTGGCTGGCGGCGATTCAGGAGCCGGCTGCGGTCTTCGCGTCGCACCGAGGCGACGACTGGCCGACAACGACCTTGCCGGCCTTTGAGGCGGCCTGGTGTGCCGCCCGTCAAGGGGAGGAGGCCCTCGCCGACTTCGACCTGCGGGTGCGGCGTGCCTTTTTCGCGGAAGGGCGCAACATCGGACGCTGGGATGTCCTGCGCGAGATCGCCGAGGAGACCGGGTTGGATAGCCAGCGATTCGACCGGGACGTCGCGGCCGGGGAAGCGCGCGCTGCCGTCGTCGAGGAAGCACGGCTTGGGAGGGAGCGCTACCGAGTGCGGGGCACGCCGACGCTGATGCTGGCAGACGGGACAAAGCTCCGTCACCCAATCGCCTATCCTCGGATGGAAGAGCGGAAGGTGATCGGGGTGGCGGCTCTGCCGTGCTGCGGTGAGGGCTGTCTCGAGGCGACACGCGGAATCATCGAACAGGCGTTGCAGCCGATTCCATCGGTGAATTGACCGCGGCAATGGTCCGTCGCCAACGAATGAGGGATCAGACCTCGAATGGACGAGACGACCCGCCCGGAAGAGCACGGGTGGGGTCTCGCCAACATCTGGACCGCTGAAACGATCGGCGCCATGCTGCTGCAGCCATGCCTCAGGAAGAGAGGGGGTGATTGTCGTGACCGACGAGGAAGAATTCGGGGGTGACCCTCCCTGCTGGGCGCACCTTTTCGATGAAGAAACAACTTCCTCAGGGATTGAAGTGGAAAGCCGGACAGAATCATCCGAAACCGCCGCGCAGAGTATTGGTCTGGAGCAGATCGTGGATCTTGCCACTCTGGCGCGCTCAGCGACCGCGCAGGGAGCGATCTGGTCGCGGGAGAGCGAGGACCTTGATATCAATCTGCTGGTTTTCGCTGCCGGGGAGGGCGTGGCGGAGCACGTGAATGCCGAGGTCGACGTGCTGGTGGTCGGCATCGCGGGCGCGGGAATCGTGGCGATCAACGGGACGCGCCAGAATCTAAGCGCCGGAGACGCGATCGTCATTCCCAAAGGCGCTAACCGCGGCATCCAGAGCCTGAGCGACCCCTTCGCCTACCTCAGTTGTCACCGCCGCCGGGGCGGTCTCTGGCCGCGCAAGTAGGTCACCTCTATAGCTTCCACCGGCCCGGTGACGATAGACGGGGCATAGTAGGTTGGGGTGATTTTCTCGTGAAGACACTTTGGCGAATCATGCAATGGGGTGGTGAAGAAGCCATTCACACGATTTCCGACATGCCGAGAGGTGCAGCATGCCGCGCATCGAGCGCCTGACCGTTCCTGATCTGGCGCAGCCGCCCGGCTACGCGCACGTCGTGGTAGCAACCGGGACGCGGTTGGTGACCACGGCCGGTGCCGTGCCGCTCGACGCCGAAGGGAATCTCGTCGGGGCAGGGGACATTCGCGTCCAGGCGCGGCAGACCCTGCACAACCTCATGCGGCAGCTCGAGGCGGCCGGGGCCAGCGCCGAGGATGTCCTCAAGACGACGGTCTACGTGGCCTCGACCGATCGCGCCGATCTCGTCGCCTGCTGGGAAGAGGTCCAGCGGTCACCCCTCGCGGCTGTGGCCAGCACGCTGCTTGGAGTCGCGCTGCTCGGTTATGCAGGGCAGTTGGTCGAGATCGAAGCGATCGCCGTCTTGCCCTAGAGTGACCTGATGCGTTGGCCCCAAGGCGAGGGATCGGATGACAGAGTCATCGAGCTGAGACCGATCTCCGGCGACGAGATTCCGCGAGCGGTTGTCACTGCCCGAACCCCCGTACAATGCGGACGCCGCGACCCGGCCGGGAACGACGTGGAGGTGGGACGGTGGCGACGACGGCGGGCATCATCCTCTTTCGCACACCCGGCGGGGCGGCGGGATGGCGCCCGGCCAAGGCGGCGCGGGCGGCGATCGGTCTGGCGCCGCCGGCAGTCTACGTGGTGGCTGGTATCGTCTCGGCTCAGGTTGGGGCATCGGCCGCGAAATACATGTTCGCCGCGCTGGGGCCAGCCGCCACGGTCTCTCTGCGCACCGCGTTTGCCGCGCTCATCCTGCTCCTGGTCTGGCGACCTCGCCTCCGCGGTCGCTCCCGGGCCGATCTGCTCGCTGCGCTGGCGTTAGGCGCAACACTTGCCGGGCTGAGTCTAAGCTTCTACGCGGCGCTGGAGCGCATCCCGCTTGGGGTGGCCATGACCTTGGAATTTGCCGGTCCCCTCGGGATTGCCCTCGTCGGCTCGCGGCGACGCTTGGATCTCCTCTGGGGCGTGCTGGCGGTGGCCGGCATCCTCGTCTTGAGTCCCATCGGGGGAACGGTCGACCCGCTCGGTGCCGCCCTCGCACTCCTGGGCGGTACCTTCTGGGCGGGCTCCATTCTGCTGAGCGCGCGGATCGGGCGGACCATCCCTGGCGGCGGTGGGCTGGCGATGGCGATGGCTGTCGCCGCGATCGTCACGCTCCCGTTCGGCATCGTCGCCGGTGAGCGGGTCGCCGCTGATCCCCGGTTGCTCCTCATTGCGCTTGGGGTGGCGCTGCTCTCCTCCGTCGTCCCCTTTTCGCTGGAGTTGGAGGCGTTGCGCCGCATTCCGGTCCGGGTGTTCGGCGTGCTGATGAGCCTGGAACCGGCGATTGCTGCCCTCGTGGGTCTGGTGCTCTTGGGCGAGGTGCTCGGGGTGCGCGAGATGGCTGCGATCGGCCTCGTGGTGACCGCCAGTGTCGGCGCCACCAAGACCGCCGAGCGGGGCGAGGGGGGCGCGGCCTAGGCGGCGTTCGAGCGGGTGCTCGCGCGTTGGGGAGCGGCTAGCGGAATCGGCCGAAGTCGACGAAGCCGGGGGTCATGGTCAGCGGGATCCCGCGCTCCGGCAGCGTCCGCAGCCTCGCGAGGACCGCATTAGACTGTTTTTTAGTATCAAGATCCGACGAGGACACCCGCTGTCACATCCCGCAAAACACAACCCATAACTCAGTTCAAGCTCACTCCCACCGATGAGGAGATGCTGCATGAGTGCTTCCTGTTTGAGCAGCGCTTCAAGGTGCCGGTGCGCTCTGCATATCCGGTGCCCGAGGTAATCCAGGCGGAAGTCACCCTGGATGCTGTCGTGAAGGCGAGAGCATAGGTCGGATCCAAAGCGCGTCCCTTCTCGACAATGATCGAGGTTGACCGGGACACCGAAGAGCAGAGCGAATTCCGCCAGACCGAAGCGTGAGCGGCGCAGTGCCGAGTGTGCCGCGAGGTCCTTGACGTACTGGTCTTTCAGGAGGGGCATCTAGGCTTCGACCAGATGAAACTAGCGCCAGTCCGCCGCCCACCATGTCGCATGCGGCATTTCGCGATCGATCATGGCACGCACGGTCGCGTTGCGATCGTACGGCACGCGCCGGAAGTCGACACTGACCACTCCGTCGTCTGCCTGAGAAAGCATGGCGAACTCGGCCCACGGCGGCACGCGCACGCTCCCGTCCGGGAAGAACTGATAGGCGAGCCCGACGCTACCAGGGTTGACGATCTCCCGGCCCCGGTAGGCGCGAAGCATTCGGACGTGCGTGTGCCCACCGGCGATCACGGTCGCACCGTAGCCGCCGATCATGGCGTCAAGCTCGTCGTCAGGTATCACGGCCACGATCACGTCGTCGTAACTGCGCGGCGAGCCGTGGCAGCAAAGCAGGCGCCGTTCCTCGCCAAGCGGGATCTCCACGGTCGGTTGAAACGAGGCCAGGAACGCTCGGTCGGCATCGTCGAGCTGGGCCGCGCACCAGCGGCTAATGTCCGCAATCCGGCGACTCTCCTCGTCTGTCTCTGAGCCGGGTGGCGACACATCGAGCAGCTCCGCATCGGCATTGCCCATCACGATCGGACAGCCAAGCTCGTGCAGCCGTTGCAAGACCTCGCGTGGTTGCGGTCCGGTTGCCGCGACGTCGCCGAGGCAGACGATCTGGTCCGGCGGCTCCGCCTTCAGCGCATCCAGCACAGCGTCGAATGCCGCGAGGTTGCCGTGAATGTCCGCGATGAGCGCGATGGTCAAGCTCATCATTACATTATCCCGGCAGAGGCAGCCAACCTCGGTCTCCGATACTATGATGGCGTGGTTCTGGCGTAGCGTAGACCGAACCCGAGTACCGGGCGATGACCTGGTTGGCACCCCCGGGCTTCGTTCGCCTTCTTTCACGCTGGCCGGGTGCGACCGGCGATCCCCTTGATGAGGCAAGCATGTCAGACCATGGCGCCGACCCAATGGCGGAACTCTGCTCGATTCGCGTCTCCCGCCGCGAGCTCGCCGCCAGCGCCGCGGCCACACTAGCCGCCACCCGCAGCCGGAAGGCGCAGGCTCAGGCCAGCACGCCAATCAGCTATGAAGACGAAACCTTCGATGCGGGTGGAGCCACGTTGCGTGTCGCCAGCTGGGGCGGTTACTGGCAGGAGATCGAGCGCAAGTACCTCCTTGAGCAGTTCCAGAAGGACTTCAACTGCACGGTTCAGTACACCAGCGCCTGGCCCTGGTTCCCCAAGTTCGTGGCCGGAGGAGTAGACAACCCACCGTTCGACCTCACCACCTGGAACCTGCCCGAGCTGAACCGGGCCGCGAAGGCGGGCGCCTCTCAGGGCGGCTTCTTTGTGCCCCTTGCGGAAGTCCGGGCGAACGTGCTCAACAGCGTCGACCTGTGGGACTTCGCCTACGAGTCGGGGCACGGCATCACCTATCTCTTCAGTCAGCTTGGTTACGGCTACCGCACGGACACGGGTGAACCCCCGGCGAGCTTCACGTCATTCTGGGAGGACCGCTACGCGGGCAAACGCGGGACGTACATCACCTCGAACACCTTGCAGATGATCTTCTTCATCGTCGCCGGCGTCGTTTATGGGGCGGACGGGGATGACCTCGACGCCGGATATGAGGCGATGCGGAACGCGGTGCCGCTGAAGATCGCTGATCTCACCAGCCACATGCAGACGCTGCTGGAGCGGGGCGAGGTCGACATCTGCGTCGAGCACGACGGCGAGGTCTTCTCTCAGATGGACCGCGGTACTCCGGTCGACTTTTTCTATTGGCAAGAGTGCAAACCGATCCATCCTCAGATCAGGACGGTCAGCCAGGGCTCGAGCGATGTCCAGAAACGGCTGTCATATGCCTACCTCGACCGCTCCTGCAGCCTCGAGATTCAGGAACGATATGCGGCAGAGCTCTACCTCCGTCCGACAAACAAGAACGCGGTTATCCCTGAGAACCTTGCCAGCAAGGGGGTCACCAACGACGCGGCTGGGGTCGAGGGATTGTGGACCCCGGACTGGGAGTGGTATCTCGAAAACGAGCAGGACATCGTCGACACCGTCAACACGATCTTTGGTCTAGCCTAGGCACAGGCGATCCGTGATCGGCAATGTGCGATCTCTTAATAGCGTGCCGGCGTTGGCTTGACAGCGCCGTAAGTCCTCAGAAATTGCCCCAGGCCACCTGGAAGCAGGGGAGATCCAGGTCGTCTCGCCATAGCCGCACCACTTGATCCCGATCGTCGAACACGACGCGGACAGTGTAGCGACCTGCAATGTGCCGCTCGTAGATTTCGCGTTTGACCACCGTGTCCTTGCGACGGTCTCCGGCCCGCCGCATGAAGAGACCGTCGGCGATGATTCCGTGCCGTTCCAGCCAGCGCTCCGTTTCCGCTCGCCAGCGGTCCTCGCGTCCCGATACCAGGAGCACGGCTGTCTCGGGCTTTCCCAGGCGGATTGCCTCATAGACGAAGTGGACCGCCTGATTGACCTCGTCATGCTCGGCGCGACTGGCATCATACGGACTGCGGTCGCCAAGAAAGGCGAACGTCCCGTCCAGGTCGAAGATCACGCACTCGCGCATCGCCGCCATTTCCTCCCGAGTCTCGCACTTACTGTGAAGAGTTCGTTGTATCGCGCGCCCCTGCGGGATGATTGTCGATGCCGTACCGGCTAGACATAGGGATGAGTGGCCCCATTATGAGGACCATGCTGTTACGGGGGCCTTCACGATCATGGCACAAAAGGGCTGACTGACCCCCGGTCCGGGGAGCAATGCACGACGCCGTACTGATTGTCGGGAATAACTGGGAAACCAGGAGCCTCGATAACCGACTAGTGAGGTCCCGAGCCGGTCATCGAGGCTCTTAGGTGCTGCACCTTTGTGCTGGCGCTTCCCGTCATCACCCGCTGTCGCAAACAGCGGGTGATGACTAAAAGGACGGGTCGGTCCAGTTATGGCGCCCTTTCACGTCGGCGGCCGGCTCACACGAGCCCAATCATCGAGCCGCTCGCACGGACGGGCAGCCACCAATACCGTTGCATGTGCTGTGCCAGAGTGGAGTTCTTTTCGTGTGATAGACGCGGCGTGACCGGCTGGTGATCGCGCCAGCCGGTCACAGACAGCCACTATGTGCGTCGGCTCTACCTGCCTCGAAAGCTTACCGGGCCATGCTGAGCGGGTCGGGGGCTTTGGGATTCACCGCTCAGCAGGGTGCGCTAGCTGACGAAGGCGAGGTTGTAGTCGCCGCCGGAGGCGTCGGCAATCGCGGTGCCGCCGTTAGCGGTGATATTGAGGTCGGTCAGGTTGCCGACGCTACCGCCGTCGACCGCGACCGAGCCGACAGTATCGCCAACGCCGATGGCGTTGCCGGCGTTGCCGCCGCTGTTGATGTCCTGGATGGAAACGGCGCCGCCACTGGCCGAAGCCGTGGCCACCCCGCCGTTGCCGGCGGAGGCGATGTCGCCTGCGGCCGCATCACCACCACCAAGGAACTTGCCCTGGAGATCCAGGAGGCGAGACTGGGCTGATGCGCCCACCACGCCCGCGAGGCTCGTCGCGGCTCCAACCGCGGCGGCGTTCACTCGTCGCTTCACGTTCTCACTCCTTCCTCATTGCGGCTCGGACACGACAATTCGCCCCGCCCTCCGCATCTGCCCAAATTTCGATGTCCACTCCCCCGTACATCCGGCAAGACCGGCGTCGGCGCGAAGCCCTCGATTTCTGGCAACCAGGCCCGAGAGATCTGGTCTGCCGAGAGATCAGGTCCCGGCCGCGATCGTGAACATCGATCGATCGGGCAGGTGCCCGATCTTGCATTACCAACGCATGAGGGGCCCAGTTCGTATCGATCTCCAGCGCCGCTGGCCGGTTTCAGGATGCCGCGCCTCTGCTACCCCACCGCGAAGCCGATCATGGTTGGCAGAGTTTGTGCAAGGTACATGGTAGTGGGCTCTGTCGATGGGGCGCCGGCAAGTCGCTCGGCATCACAGGGCACACCGTACACATAAGAGAGGAAAGGAGTCGTTTATGGCTAGCGTGGAACAGACGATCGATGTCAACCTGCCGGTACGCACGGTCTACAATCAGTGGACTCAGTTCGAAGAGTTCCCCCGATTCATGCAAGGGGTGGAGGAAGTTCGTCAACTCGACGACACCCGGCTGCACTGGCGGGCGACGATCGCCGGTAAGACCGAAGAGTGGGACGCGGTAATCACCGACCAGATCCCCGATCAGCAGGTCGGCTGGCGCAGCACCAGCGGCTCCGAGAACTCCGGCGTCATCCGCTTTACGCCCAAGGGAGCGGATCGCACGCAGGTCACGGCCGTGATCGGCTATGAGCCGGAGGGGATCGTCGAGCAGGTGGGCGACAAGCTCGGCGTCGTCGAGAGCCGCGTTAAGGGCGACCTGGAGCGGTTCAAGGAGTTCATCGAGTCGCGCGGCAGTGAGACCGGCGCCTGGCGCGGCGAGATCCAGGGCGGAACCGTCGAGAGCGGCGCCAGCAACTTTTAGCCCGCTATCAACTCCCGGTCGATCGGAAATCGGGAACGGCCGCCAGTCTGCCTGGCGGCCGTTCCCATTAATGTGCGATGGGCTTCTCCGCGGCGCCGGCCCCATCTCCAGACGGCGATCAGAGCGCTCGACTCTAGGATCTCGACAAAGCCGATACCCAGGGCCATGAGCAGCAGCCACTCTGCCCGCCAGATCACGGCCGCGCCGATTCCGACCAGGACCAGCCCGAAGACTATCAAGCGAAAGCCCTCGATCCGATTCAGCATGTCGATTCGCTGGCCAAGCAGCGCCTGCTCACCATCACGGCCGCCGCGAAGGCCACGCCACACGAACATGATGCCAAGGGCGATCACC
Source organism: Thermomicrobiales bacterium (assembly GCA_036280495.1). Classification (GTDB taxonomy): domain Bacteria; phylum Chloroflexota; class Chloroflexia; order Thermomicrobiales; family UBA6265; genus JACCXM01. The sequence continues at coordinate 8,224 of DASUQU010000358.1, forward strand.
ACGAATGCGATCGGACTCGCCCAGTGTGGATCGAGCGCAGAAAACGCGGTCATGAAACTTACCTCCGGCCGGCAAGGGCATGTCTCGCGGTCTGTGTCGTCATCGGTCGTTCCGCGGATCTTCCGCTGCCTGTGGCGGGAAGCGTTGCAGCAGATCGGCGGTCGCGGCGTCGGCGGGGAAGAACGCTTCGATCGCCAGCTCGGAGAGGGTCACGTCGATCGGGGTCCCGAAGACCATCGTCGTGCTGAGCAACGAGAGCGTGCCGTGTTCCGTGTGGAGACGCAGCGGCACTGCCACCGATGCCTGGTTATGGTCCGGGATGGTTTGATCAGCGCCCTGTGCGCCTCGATCGCCGGCATACTCTCGCAATTCCTGGAGCAGATCCGCTAGCCGTGAATCGGCGGTCAGTGCCACCTGGCGAGATAACCGCGCCAGGAGATGCGCTCGCCACTCAGGGAGATTCCCGATCCGCGCCGCTAACCCGTCCGGGTGGAGACTGAGGCGCAGGACGTTGATCGGCGGCTGCAAGAGATACGGCGCCACCCGGGTCAGCAGCGCCGGCACGACGCGGTTGGCGGCGATCAGCGTCCAGTAGCGATCGACCGCGAGCGCGGGGAACGGCTCGTGCCCGGTCAGCACGCGGTCGACTGCCGCCCGCGCCACACCCAGCGCAGGATCGTCGAGATCGCGCTCAGGAAAGGCGGGGGCGAAACCGGCGGCGAGCAGCATGGTATTGCGTTCGCGTAGTGGAACCTCCAGCCGCTCTGTCAGCCGCAGGAGCATCTCCCGACTTGGCCGGGCCCGTCCCGTCTCGAGGAAGCTGAGGTGACGCGTCGAGACCTCCGCGTCGAGGGCGAGCGCAAGCTGGCTCAGGCGGCGGCGCTCCCGCCACTCCCGCAGGAGATCCCCGATCGGTCGCGTCATCTTGCCGTCCATCGTCATCGCCATGTCCTGACGATACGGTGGCCGGCGACAGCAGGCAATGACCTCGGAGGTAATCGACGCTGGATCTCTTCTCGCCCACCATGAAGTCAGACCCGCCGGCGGACGGCTGGGCAGAGCGAAATACGGGAGGAGTCAGGATGACTGCCGCGGCAACCGCAGGGACAACGGCCACCGAGGTTGAGCAAGTGATCGGTCACTACTTCGCGGCCTGGAACGAGACCGATCCAGCAACGCGACGAGCGTTGATCGCCCGGACATGGACGGAAGACGGAAGCTATCTCGACCCGCTCATGAGCGGCGAAGGCCACGACGGCATCAGCGTCATGATCGACGGCGCGCAGGCCCAGTTCCCTGGCTACCGCTTCCGCCGCACTGGTGAGCTGGACACGCACCACGACCGCGTCCGCTTCTCCTGGGAGCTCGGTTCCGAGGGCGGACCAGCGCTGGCCGGCGGCGTCGATTTCGGTGTTGT